>JAEZDB010000029.1 GCA_023429855.1 Actinomycetes bacterium | reverse complement strand
GCACCGAGCCGGGCCCGCAGCGACGCGCGCGCCGCCGCGTCGCCGAGCACCCCTTCGACCCGCGGCCACTCGCGCAAGACCGCGGCAGCGACGTCGGCCTGGCGAGGGCGGCTCTTCTCCTTGTTGAGAAAGGCCTTCGTCGACTTCAGGTGCGCGGCGATCTGCGCGTCGTCGTCGACGTCGCGGGGCACGTGCCCGAGCCAGAACAGGTCGTCGACGCTCGACGGCGTCGCCGTCCGCAGCGGCGTGAGCACCGTGCGGCGGTACGTCGATCCGTCGAAGGCTGCCCCGCTCACAGCTTCTTCTTGAGCAGCGACACGGCTTCGGCCTCGGCCTGGAGCTCCTCGGCGCTCATCGTCGTGCTCGTGTCGACCTTCAACGTCAGCGGCTCAGCGCGGCCCGCGTGGTGTGCGGTCACCGTCAAGATGCCGTCGCCGCCCATCGCCATCCGCACCCGCAGCTCGGTGCCCTGCGGGTAGCCGGTCGGGAGGTCGGAGATCTCGCCGCGCACCAGCACCGTCGCGTCGCTCGGGTCCGGCGATTCCTCGGCGCCGCCCTGCTCGATCACCTGCACGCGCACGTGGGTCTGGTCGTCGACCATCGTGTAGAAGACCTCGTCGACCTCGATCGGAACCGGGTCGTTGCGGTGCACGAGGAAGACCGCGGTGAGGACCTCGTCCTGCTTGGCCAGCACGCCGAAGCCGCGCGAGACGACGTTGACGACCTGCTTGTCGACGACCTGCTTCACGGCGTCGCTCGTCATGCCGTGTTCACCGGCCGCGTCGGCGAGCGCCTGCCGCAGGTCGACGCCTTTGGCGGTCGCGTCGCTCACGATCCGCTCGAGCATCTTCTTGTGGCCGTAGAGCGCCGCACCTTTGGCGACCGCGAGGTCAGGGTCGGCGAGCTGCGGCGCGAACCCGAACTCCTCGGCGAGACGACGCGCGACGACCGGCATCTTCGACGAGCCGCCGACGAGCAGGCAGCGGTCGACCGTGCGAACACCGCGCTCGCGGGCCGCGTCGAGGGCCCGGCGTGTCAGCTCGATCGTCCGCTCCAGCAGCGGCCGCGTGACGATCTCGAACTCCTCGCGGGTGAGCGTGACGCTCGCGCGGTCAGCACCGCTGGTCACGAGCGCGTCGGCACGCTCGCGTTGCGAGAGCGAGGCTTTGAGCTCCTCGGCCTGCGTCATCAGGTCGGCCTCGGCGTACACGTCGTCGAACGGATCGGCGCCGCCGGGAACCGCCATCAGGAAGCGCTCCGACAGCAGCGTGGCGAGTTCGGCGTCCCAGTTTGCGCCGCCGAGCTCGTGGTCGCCGTCGGTGGCGACCACGCGGATGTCGTTCCCCCGTAGCTCGATGATCGTGATGTCGAAGGTGCCGCCGCCGAGGTCGTACACGAGCACGGTCTCGTCGCGGCCTGCGTCGCCGCCGGGCAGACCGAACCCGTAGGCGTAGGCGGCCGCCGTCGGCTCGTTGATCAGGTCGACGACGTTGAGCCCAGCCAGCTCGCCGGCCAGTTTGGTCGCCTTGCGCTCTTCGTTGCCGAAGTACGCCGGCACCGTGATGACGACGTCCCTGACCGGCACGCCGGTCGCGCGCTCGGCGTCGCGGGCGAGCGAACCGAGGACGAGCGACGAGACACCGGGTGCCGACCAGTCGCGGCCCCCAGCTTCAAAGCGCCAGTCCGGATCGCCCATCTGCCGCTTGACGAGCTGCGCCACCTGGTCGGGATCGATCCGCGACGACCGCTTCGCGAGCTTGCCGACCACCGCGTCGCCGCCCTGGAAGTGCACGACGCTCGGCGTGGTCGTGTCGCCGTCCATGTTGGCGATGACGTCGGGCCGGCCGAACCGGTCGACCTGCGCGATGCACGAGTACGTCGTGCCGAGGTCGATCCCGAGCACGGTGCCGGTCTGGGTCATCCCTGATCTCCTGAGGTCGTGTTGCCGGGGGGCTTGCGCGCCGGTTTCTTGCTCGTGGCGGTGCGGGTGTCGAAGCGGAAGACGAGCACCTCGGCCGGGCGGATCAGCCGACCGTCGTCGCGGATCAGACCGACCTGGCGCACGCCGACCACGGTTCCGTCCTCGAGCGGGTCCTCGGTGGGCACCGAGCCGGCCGCGGTGTGGACGTGCACGTCGAACGCGTCGCCGGGCGACGGCTGCAGGGGCGTGACCCCGGCGTCGTGCAGAAGCTCGCCGACGCGCTGGGCGAGGTGCGCGAGATCGGCCTCGGTGGGCTCGGAGCCGCCGCGAATCTGCCCGATCTCGTCGGCAAGACGTGCCAGACCGCGCACGATCGGTGCGACCGCCTCGCGCACCTCGCCCTCGCGGAGCCGCCGGTTCTCGGCGTGCAGCTCGTCGGCCATCTCGCTCTGCTTACGCGCGACGACCGCCAGCTCGTCGGCGCGCTGCTCGGCCGCGCGCAGCGCTTCGCGCAGCTGCGAGGCCTCGCCGGGGTCGGGCGTGGGTGCAGGCTCCGGGGTCACTCGCGGCCAATCTAGCC
>JAEZDB010000506.1 GCA_023429855.1 Actinomycetes bacterium | reverse complement strand
GGGCGGCGGGCGCGGCGGTCCGGCGCGGAGTTACGGCGGCGGCCCCCAAGGCGGTTTCGACGCCGACCCGCCGGGCGGCTATGGCGGCCACGACCCTGGGCCGGAGTACTACCCCGACGATGCGTCCGCTCGCGGGCAGGCGCCCGACGGACCGGTGCGCCACGCGCCGCGCCGGCTCGACCCGTTCGACGAGCAGGAGCGCGTCCTGCTCGCGATGATGGTCGCGCTCGGGAAGCCGGGCCGCGAGCACCTCGCGGCGCTCGATCTTGCCGACCTGCGGGTGCCGCACGTGCGGGCCGTGGCGGAGTGGTTCAAGGCCGGCCACGACGAGGGCGGTCAGCTGCCGCAGAACGACGAGCTGTCGGTCGTCGCGCGCGACATCCTGCTGCGCGCCGACAACCTCGACGCGCGGCCCGCGCTGCTCGAGGTCGAGCTGGCGCAGCTCGCGCTTCGCCGCCTGGAGCGACAGGTGGGCGAGGCCCGCCAGCGCGGCGACTCCGTCGACGATCTCCTGCGCTCGGCAGGTCAGATCCGTGAGCGGCTCGACGCGGCGATGCTGCAGGCGATGGACCTGTAGCACTCGGCGATCGCGCCGCGACCTCGCAAGGTCAGCGGTGTGTCGGCTCGGGCGGACGCGCGGCTCGTCGCTGCGTCAAGCGCGTGCCTGCTCACGCCAAGAACGAGAAAGCCCCGCGATGTGCGGGGCTTGCTTGAGCTGGGAGGGCGGGACTCGAACCCGCAACCCTTCGGTTAACAGCCGAATGCTCTGCCATTGAGCTACCTCCCAATGAGGTCCGGCGGCAGCCGGGGCGCCCATAGTATCGGCAAGCGCGCCGCGACGTTGACTCGTCCGTGCCAGCCATCACGCGCCTGGTTTGGTACGAGCTGTATCTGGCTGCTGCCTCCGGGCGTTTTCGGCCGCGCGACGCGTCGGCTCGCGTTGCAGACGGGTCTGGGATGGGTGCGAACCCGAAGGCGCGTCGCGGGCCGACGCAGGTGCGCGGACCCGGGCGCGCCAATCGGTCGAGGCCGTGTAACGCCGTACTGCGATGGCGGGACTGCCTCCCATGGCGTCCTGCCGCCCACCGATCGGTTCGCACGCGAGCCCGCACGCCCGGAACCCGTCCTTGCGCTGCGCGGCCCCAGCCGTGAGGATTGGTGGCGCCGATGGGTGCCGCGCCGACTCCCGCTCCCGGCGACTCCGCAGCGGAGGACGCCGAGGAACGCCAACTCCTCACGCGCCTGCGCGCGGGTGACGCGGAGGCGTTTGCCGTGCTGGTCGACCGTTGGACCCCGAGCATGCTGCGCGTGGCGCGGATGCACGTCGCCACGCAGGCCATCGCCGAAGAGGTCGTGCAAGACACGTGGTTGGCCGTGCTGCGCGGCCTCGACCGGTTCGAGGAGCGCTCGTCGCTGCGGACCTGGGTCTTCCGCATCTTGATGAACCAGGCCAAGACTCGCGGGGTGCGGGAGAAGCGCACGGTGCCGTTCGCGTCGCTCGCCGGCGAGGAAGCGGGCGAGGAGTTCTCGGCCGTCGACGCCAGCCGGTTCCGCGCCGACGGCGAACGCGCGCCCGGCCATTGGGCGTCGCCGCCGCCAAGGTGGGACGAACAGCCCGAGGAGCGCCTCGAGTCGCGCGAGACGATCGAGGCGATCCGCCGTGCGATCGACGCGCTGCCGCCGGCGCAGCGCACGGTGATCACGCTGCGCGACATCGAAGGATGGGACGCTGCGGAGGTGTGCGACGCGCTCGACATCACCGAAGGCAACCAGCGCGTGCTGCTGCACCGCGCTCGTTCCCGCGTGCGCCAGGCCCTCGAGCAGGAGCTCACCGCGTGAGCGCGGTGCTGCCCGAGATGCCCTGCAACGAGTTCGTCGAACGGGTCACCGACTACCTCGAAGGTGCGCTGAGCGCCGACGACACCGCGCGCCTCGAAGCGCACCTCGGCCCCTGCGCGCACTGCGCCCACTACCTGGCGCAGCTGCAGATCACGCTCGACCTCGCCGGGAAGCTGTCGGAAGACGACGTGACGCCGGCCATGCGCGGCGACCTGCTGCAGACGTTCAGCCGCTGGAACGCGGAGCGGCAGTAACGCCAGCCGAGCCCGCGAGACGGAGTCCCCATGCCTGACCACGGCTTCTCCGATCTCCGCGCGCTGTTCATCAACTGCACGCTCAAACGCGGGCCCGAGCCCTCGAACACGCAGGTCCTGATGGACAACTCGATCGCGATCATGCGCGCGCACGGCGTCGACGTGAGCGTCGTGCGGGCCGTCGACCACGACATCCCGGTCGGCGTCTACCCCGACATGACCGAGCACGGCTACGACACCGACGACTGGCCGGCGATCCAGCAGCAGGTGTTCGACGCCGACATCCTCGTCCTTGGCACGCCGATCTGGCTGGGGGAGAAGTCGAGCGTGGCCACGAAGGTGATCGAGCGGCTCTACGGCTGCTCGGGCCAGCTCAACGACCAGGGGCAGTGGATCTACTACGGTCGCGTGGGCGGCGTGCTGGTCACCGGCAACGAGGACGGCATCAAGCACGGCGCGATGAACACGCTCTACTCGCTCTAGCACCTCGGCTACGTGATCCCGCCGCAGGCCGACGCCGGCTGGATCGGCGAGGCCGGGCCCGGCCCCAGCTACCTCGACGAGGGGTCGGGCGGGCCGCAGAACGCCTTCACCCAGCGCAACACCACGTTCATGACGTGGAACCTGCTGCACCTGGCCCGCATGCTCAAGGACGCCGGCGGCATCCCGACCTACGGCAACCGGAAGTCCGCCTGGGACCGCGGCGAGGACTTCGACCACCCCAATCCCGAGTACCGCTGAGACCGAGTCGTCCGTTCCCCGCTCCGGCGCGAGGGTTGCGAGAGGGGCCGGACGGGGTAGTCCGGAGCCGATCCCTGGAGGCTCCGTGCACCTGCCCGATCCCCGCGGCCCGATCAGCGGCCGCGCCCTCGCCCACCTGGGCGGCACCCGCCCGCTGTCCACCGCCGACGCCGACTCGCTCGTGGCCGTCGCGCGGCACGGCGACGACGTGCTGGCCGACGAGGACGCGCAGCTCACCCTCGCCGTGCTGCACGAGCTCCACCACCGCGGGTTCGACGACGTCGACGACGCGCACGAGTGGGATCTTCCGCTCGTCGCCGTCCGTCGCGGCCTGGAGGACGCCGTGGAGGCCGCACTGCGGGCGGAGACCCGTGCGACGGTCGACACGTTCGGCGACGCCGACGTGACCACGGCGCTGCGCCGGCTGGTCGACGCCGACGACGGCCCGTCGCTGTCGCGCTGGATGCAGCGTCACGCCACCCTCGACCACTACCGCGAGTTCCTGCGGCTGCGATCGGTCTACCACCTCAAGGAGGCCGACCCGCAGACGTGGGCCGTTCCCCGCCTGCACGGGCGCGCGAAGGCCGCGCTGATCGAGATCCAGTGCGACGAGTACGGCAACGGTCG
>JAEZDB010000489.1 GCA_023429855.1 Actinomycetes bacterium | reverse complement strand
TGCGGGGACAGGTCGTCGTCGCCGCGCCGCTCGGCCAGCTCCGCGTTGAGGGCCGCGCCGACGAGCACCACGACGCCGCTCAGCCACAGCCAGATCAGCAAGGCGATCGGGGTGGCAAATGCGCCGTAGGTGGCGCCGAGCGCGGCGATGTTCTGCACGTAGAACGCGAATCCGACGGACGACAGCACCCAGCCGACTCCGGCGAGAACGGCTCCAGGCAGGAGCGCCTTCCAGGGCCGGGGCGCGATCCGGTCGGGGGCAACGCGGTAGAGCACCAGCATCGCGCCGATGATGCCGCCGAGCACGAGCACCGGCCGCAGGACCGTCCACGCCCCCGGGGCGCCCTGCTCCCATCCGATCGCGTCGAACACCTCGTCGGCGAAGTCCCCGCCGAGGCTCAGCAAGACGAGGGCGAAGACGACGATCAGCAGCAGGAAGGCCGTCCACAGGGAGAAGCGGATCTTGCCCACGACGAAGTTCCGTTCGCGGCGGCGGCTCGCCTCGGGCTCGATCGCCCGCCCGGCTGCGGCAAGCCAGCCCGACGCGCTGTAGGCCGAAACGAGCGCCAGCACGACTGCGGCGATCCCTGCACCGCTGCTTGCCCGCTCGGCGGCGCTCTGCAGCGTGCGGCTCAGCGCGGCGCCTGCCTCAGGGTCGAGCCCGGCGTCGACGGCGCGGTCGACGAGATCGGTCAGCGTCTCAGGGGCGCTGAACAGCAGCGACACGATCACCGCGACGAGCATCGCGGGGAAGACCGCCTGGATCGCGTAGTACGCCATCGCAGCCGCGCGGTCGGTCCCGCCGTCGGAGAACCGGGTGACCGTGGCCTTGGCGACGGCAAACGCCGCCGCTGCCCGGCTTTGGCCCGGGGACTCTGCCCGGCTTTGGCCGGGGCTATTGGGCGATTTGTCCATGAAGCGCAAGCGTAGAGGGCCCGTGGCGCGTACAACTGAACAGGGCAGGGCGCGGAACGAAGGTTCCGCTCCGGGTGGCGACCGGAGCAGAGGTTTTGTTGCGTTTGCAATGACCGGGCCGAAATAGTTGCAATTGCAAAGAAGTTGCGGCATACTCCGTGACCAGGCGCGACGAAGAAGCACATCGAGAGAGGGAGACACGATGGAACCAGGCGATCAGCTTGATCAGATCCTCAGGGCCGCGGAGCGTTACCCGCTGCTGAGTCACCCTGAGGTCATCGAGCTTTCCAAGCGGATCGAGGCAGGCGACCTCGATGCCAAGGAAAAACTCATCAATTCCAACCTGCGGCTGGTCGTTTCGATCGCCCGCAACTACCAGGGCCAGGGGCTGCCGCTCGGCGACCTCGTCCAGGAAGGCATGCTCGGCCTGATCCGCGCAGCCGAGAAGTTCGACTACCGCAAGGGGTACCGCTTCTCGACCTACGCGACGATCTGGGTCCGGCAAGCCCTCCAGCGCGGCCTCGACAACAGCGGCCGGACGATCCGACTGCCCGCACACGTCGCACAGCGCGTCCGTCGCATGCGGCGTCTGGAGCGCGAGCTCTCGACGCAGCTGGGCCACGTGCCGACCGAGGCGCAGCTCGCTGATGCCCTGGCGACCGACCTCGATGAGGTCGCGAAGCTGCGGCACCACGACCGCACGATGGCGTCGCTCGATGCCGGCGTGGGGGAGGACGGCGAGACGCCGCTCTCCAGCCTGCTGCCCGACGATTCCCCGGAGGTGGCAGAGGTCGTCGCCGAGGAGTCGGTCCGCGAGGGACTGCGCACGCAGATCCAGTCGCTCCCAAGCGACGAGCGCGACGTGATCACGCTGCGTTTCGGCACCGGCCAGGATGGCGTACATACCGTCGAGCAGGCCTCCCGCAAGCTGGGCATCCCGGCGTCGCGTACGCGCGACATCGAGGCCCGCGCGCTGGACCGCCTCTCGCGGCAGCCTGAGGTCGTGGCGCTCCGCAGCGCCGCCTAACGCCAGTTCACCACAAATCACTGACCGGACCGCGGTGTGCGGCCGGTCACAGGAGTCCACGAGCCCGGTGCGCACGCGCGCCGGGCTCGTGTCGTTTCCGGGTGAAATTTCTCGACCATTGGTAAACTTCACCGACCTCACGCGTCTTGTGCGCGCTGGGGGTAAGCCCTGGCGCTTCTCAGCACCGGGAAATCCACCCCAACCTCGACCCTTGCGGACTTGCATGACGCGACCGGCGGACGGCCTCTACGACCCTCGCAATGAGCACGACGCCTGTGGCGTCGCGCTGGTGGCCAAGCTGGATAACCGTCCCACGCGAGAGATCGTCGAGATGGCGATTCAGGCGCTCGACAACATGGAGCACCGCGGCGCCGAAGGTGCCGACGCGAACACGGGCGACGGTGCCGGCATCCTGCTGCAGATGCCCGACGCCTTTGTGCGCGGCGTCGCCGGCTTCGACCTTCCCGAGGTCGGCCAGTACGGCGTGGCGATGTGCTTCCTCCCGCAGGACGACGCGCGCCGCGCCGAGATCAAGGCGTTTCTCGAGTCGACGGTCACCGCTGAAGGCCAGGCGTTCCTCGGCTGGCGCGACGTGCCGGTCGTGCCCGAGTCCGTCGGCGTTACCGCCAACGAGAGCCGCCCCGTCTTCGAGCAGCTCTTCATCGGCCAGGGCGCTGGCGTCGCCGACCAAGACGCGTTTGAGCGCAAGCTCTACGTGATCCGCCGGATCGCCGAGCTGCAGTTCGGCCGCGACCTCTACGTGGCCTCCTGCTCCTCGCGCACCCTCAACTACAAGGGCATGCTCATCTCCGGGCAGCTCATGAAGTTCTTCCCCGACCTCGCCGACGAGCGCGTCGCCAGCGCGGTCTGCCTCGTCCACTCGCGCTTCTCCACGAACACCTTCCCGAGCTGGGACCTCGCGCACCCGTTCCGCGTCATCGCGCACAACGGCGAGATCAACACGCTCCGCGGCAACATCAACTGGATGCGGGCCCGCGAGAGCCAGCTGCAGTCCGAGCTCTTCGGCGACGACCTCCAGAAGGTCATGCCGGTCGTCCGCCCTGACGGTTCCGACTCCGCGACGTTCGACAACGTCCTCGAGCTGCTCATGCTCAGCGGCCGCTCGCTGCCGCACGCGGTGATGATGATGGTGCCGGAGGCCTACGAGCGCCGCGCCGACCTGCCCGAGTACCTGCACGGCTTCTACGCGTTCCACGCCGCGCTCATGGAGCCGTGGGACGGGCCCGCGGCGGTCTGCTTCACCGACGGCCGCGTCGTCGGCGCCACCCTCGACCGCAACGGTCTGCGCCCCGGGCGCTGGGTCGAGACGAACGACGGCATCGTCGTGCTCGGCTCGGAGACCGGGTTGCTGCCGGAGATCACCACCGACCGCATCAAGCGCCTTGGTCGCCTGCAGCCAGGCAAGCTCTTCCTGATCGACCTCGAGCAGGGCAAGATCGTCGACGACGCCGACGCCAAAGCCGAGATCGCACAGCAGCAGCCCTACAGCGAGTGGTTCCGCGAGCACAACGTCTCGCTGAGCGACCTGCCTGCGCGTGAGGCGATCAAGCCGGAGCTGTCCGTCCGCCAGCGCCAGCTCGCCTTCGGCTACACGCAAGAAGACGAGCGCGTCCTCATCGGCCCGATGGCCGCCAAGGGCGAGGAGCCGCTCGGGTCGATGGGCAACGACACCGCCCTCGCGGTCCTGTCGGATCGCCGCCCGCCGCTCTACTCGTACTTCAAGCAGCTCTTTGCGCAGGTCACGAACCCGCCGATCGACCCGATCCGCGAAGAGGTCGTTATGAGCCTCACCGCGCAGCTCGGCTCGGAGGGCAACCTGCTCGACGAGGATCCTGAGCACGCGCACCAGCTGCGCCTCGATCAGCCGATCCTGCGCAACCACGAGCTGGAGGCCGTGCGTCACATCGACCACGGGCTGCTCAAGGGGCACACGCTCGACGCAACCTTCCCGGTCTCCGGTGGCGAGCAGGGGCTGCGCGACCGCCTCACCGAGCTGTTCGCCGAGGCCGACGAGGCTCTTGCGAACGGCACCACTGTCCTGGTCCTCTCCGACCGCGGCGTGTCGGCGGAGCGCGCGCCGATTCCGGCGCTGCTCGCCGTCTCCGGCGTCCACCACCACCTGGTCCGCGAGGGCACCCGCCTGCAGGCCGGCCTCGTGCTCGAGTCTGGCGAGCCGCGCGAGGTCCACCACATGGCGGTCCTGCTCGGCTTCGGCTGCAACGCGATCAACCCGTACCTGATGTTCGACACCGCGGACCAGCTGCTCGCCGAGGGCCGTGTCGCCGGCGACCTGACTCCGGAGCAGGCCGAGAAGAACATCGTCAAGGCCATCGGCAAGGGCCTGATGAAGACGATCTCCAAGATCGGCATCGCCACGATCCAGTCCTACACGGGCGCGCAGATCTTCGAAGCGATCGGTCTCTCGCAGGAGCTCGTCGACGAGTACCTCACCGGCGCGTCGTCGCGTCTCGGCGGCATCGGCCTCGACGTGATCGCGAAGGAGACCGTCGAGCGCCACGCCGACGCCTTCCCGACCCTGGGTGACGACCTGCTGCCGGTCGGCGGCAAGTACGCCTGGCGCCGCGGCGGCGAGCACCGCTCGTGGGCCCCGGAGTCGATCTCGCTGCTGCAGCACGCGGTGCGCGGCCAGGGCGGCGACGCCCAGGCGACGTACGACCGCTACGCCCACGAGGTCAACGAGGAGTCCAACAAGCAGGGCTTCCTGCGCGGGCTGCTCAAGTTCGCCGAGGGGCAGACGCCGATCGACATCTCTGAGGTCGAGCCGGCCAGCGAGATCGTCAAGCGGTTCGCCACCGGCGCGATGTCGCTCGGGTCGATCTCCCGTGAGGCGCACGAGAACCTCGCGATCGCGATGAACCGCCTCGGCGGCAAGTCCAACACGGGCGAGGGCGGCGAGGATCCGATCCGCTTCAAGCCCGAGGCCAACGGCGACACGCGCCGTTCGTCGATCAAGCAGATCGCGTCGGGCCGCTTCGGTGTCACCATCGAGTACCTGGTCAACGCCGACCAGCTCCAGATCAAGATGGCGCAGGGTGCCAAGCCCGGCGAGGGCGGCCAGCTGCCCGGCCACAAGATCGACGAGTACATCGGCAAGATCCGCCACTCGACGCCGGGCGTCGGCCTGATCTCGCCGCCGCCGCACCACGACATCTACTCCATCGAGGACCTCAAGCAGCTCATCTACGACCTACGCTGCGCCAATCCGACGGCGTCGGTCTCGGTGAAGCTCGTGTCTGAGGTGGGCGTCGGCACCGTCGCTGCCGGTGTGGCCAAGGCCAACGCCGACCACGTCCTCATCGCCGGCCATGACGGCGGCACCGGCGCGTCGCCGCTGTCGTCCGTCTACTCGGCTGGCGTGCCGTGGGAGATCGGCCTCGCCGAGACCCAGCAGACGCTGCTGCTCAACGACCTGCGTTCGCGGATCACGGTGCAGACCGACGGCCAGCTCAAGACGGGCCGCGACGTCGCCGTGGCGGCGCTCCTCGGCGCCGACGAGTTCGGCTTCTCGACTGCTCCGCTCATCGCGACGGGCTGCATCATGATGCGCGCCTGCCACCTCAACACCTGCCCGGTCGGCATCGCCACCCAGGACCCCGTCCTGCGCGAGCGCTTCAAGGGCCAGCCCGAGCACGTCGTCAACTACTTCTTCTTCGTGGCGGAGGAGCTGCGCGGCATCATGGCCTCGCTCGGCATCCGCACCCTGAACGAGATGATCGGCCGCACCGAGCTGCTCGCCGCCGACGACGCCATCACCCACTGGAAGGCCAGCGGCCTGGATCTCTCCGCGCTGCTCGCGTTCCCGAAGGGCGTCGACCCGGCCGCGCCGCGCTACCGCGTCGAAGCCCCGCCGGAGGTCCTCGGCGACCACCTCGACTGGGGGCTCGTCGAGCAGGCCCAAGACGCGATCAACGCCGCCAAGCCGGTGGTCCTCGAGCAGGCCATCCGCAACCTCGACCGCTGCACGGGCGGCATCCTGTCGAGCCACGTGGCCGCGCGCTACGGGCAGGCAGGTCTGCCCGACAACACGATCCAGGTGAACTTCACCGGCTCGGCCGGGCAGTCGTTCGGCGGCTGGCTTGCGCACGGCGTCACCTTCTCGCTCGAAGGCGACGCCAACGACTACGTGGGCAAAGGCCTCTCTGGTGGCGTGCTCTCGGTCCGCCCGCCGGCCGACGCGACGTACGTCCCCGAAGACAACGTCATCGTCGGCAACACGCTGCTGTACGGCGCGACCGAAGGCCGCGCCTTCATCCGGGGCCGCGCCGGCGAACGCTTTGCCGTCCGCAACTCGGGCGCCCACGCGGTAGTCGAGGGCGTCGGCGACCACGGCTGCGAGTACATGACCGGTGGCCGCGTGGTGATCCTCGGCTCGACTGGCCGCAACTTCGCGGCTGGCATGAGCGGCGGTCTCGCCTACGTCCACGACCCGACCGACACGTTCGGTCAGCGGGTCAACCCGACGATGCTCGACCAGCTCGAGGAGCTCACCTCCGAGGACCAGGAGGAGCTGCGCGCCCTGCTCGAAGAGCACGTGCAGCGCACCGGGTCCACCGTGGCCGAGGGCATCCTGAGCCGCTTCGACGAAGCAGTCTCGGAATTCGTGAAGATCTTCCCGACCGACTTCAAGCGGGTGCTCGCCGAGCGCGCCGCAGCGGCTGGGACCACCGGAGGCGCTGCCTGATGGGTGAACTGGGCGGCTTCCTCCGCATCGAGAAGCACAACTTCGAGTACTCCGATCCGGCGCAGCGCGTCGGGCACGTCAAGGAGTTCATCGAGCGTCTGCCGAAGGCAGAGATCTCTCAGCAGGGCGGGCGCTGCATGGAGTGCGGCGTTCCGTTCTGCCACAACGGGTGCCCGCTCGGCAACCTGATCCCGGATTGGAACGACCTCGTCTACCGCGATCGCTGGGACGGCGCTGTCCGCCAGCTGCACGCGACGAACAACTTCCCCGAGTTCACGGGCCGTCTGTGTCCGGCGCCGTGCGAAGCGTCGTGCGTCGTGGAGATCAACGAGGGTCAGGCCGTCACGATCAAGCAGATCGAGCTCGCCATCTCCGACCACGCTGTCGAAGCGGGCCACCTGGCGCCGCAGCCGCCGGCCTCCGAGACCGGCCACAAGATCGCGGTGGTCGGCGCCGGCCCGGCTGGCATGGCCGCCGCGCAGCAGCTGCGCCGCATGGGCCACGCGGTCACGCTCTTCGAGCGCGACGAGGCCGCAGGCGGCCTGATGCGCTTCGGCGTCCCGGACTTCAAGATCGAAAAGGACGTCATCGAGCGCCGCGTCACCCAGCTGGTGGGCGAGGGCATCGAGCTGCGCGTCGGGATCGACGTCGGTGTCGACATCACGGTCGAAGAGCTCCGCGAGGAGTTCGACGCCGTGATCCTCGCGACGGGTTCCCGCGTGCCGCGCGACCTGCCGGTCCCCGGGCGCGAGCTCGCGGGCGTGCACTTCGCGATGGACTTTCTCTACGAGCGCAACCGCCGCGTCTCGCGCGTCGACGGCCCGGTGCCGCAGGGCGAGATCCCGGCCGACACCGGCATCACCGCTGCTGGCAAGAAGGTCGTCGTGATCGGCGGCGGCGATACCGGCGCTGACTGCGTCGCCAACTCGCTGCGCGAAGGCGCCGTCGAAGTCGTGCAGCTCGAGCTGCTCCCCGAGCCGCCCGCGACCCGCCCCGACGACAAGACGCCGTGGCCGCTCTGGCCCGCGAAGTACCGCAAGTCCTACGCCAAGGAAGAGCTCGACGCGCTCGGCAAGGGCGAGCAGGACTTCTCCGTCATCACCACCGCGTTCGAGGGCGAGGACGGCCAGGTGAAGCGCCTCAAGGTCAGCCGCGCCGCCGACGCTCCGCCGTTCGCGCCGGTCGAGGGCACCGAGTTCGAGATCGAAGCCGACCTCGTGCTCCTCGCAATGGGCTTCCTGCACCCCGAGCAGGAACTGCTCGACCAGCTCGGCGTCGAAAAAGACGCGCGTGGCAACGTGAAGTCGGTCCGGCCCTACACGTCGTCGGTCGACGGCGTGTTCGCCGCCGGCGACTGCCGCCGCGGCCAGTCGCTGATCGTCTGGGCCATCAATGAGGGAAGGCGCGCGGCCAACATGGCCGACAAGTTCCTCGGCGAGCGCCAGAAGAGTGTTGCCGAGGCGCTGAGCGTCTAACGGTTGGTGGGTATCCGGTGGGGGCGAGGGAGCCCC
>JAEZDB010000482.1 GCA_023429855.1 Actinomycetes bacterium | reverse complement strand
CGGCCTTGACCGCGTAGGCGCGGGCGTCGGCCACGCCGAGCAGCGCGTCAAGGTCGTCGCCGTCGGGGCCTTGGAGCGCCCCGCCGACGGAGCCGGCGGTGACGACCGCGAGGCGTGCGTCGAGCGTTCCGACCACGGCATCGAGGTGGTCGCGCGAGTCGACGCGAAACGCCGCCACGAACTCGTCGCCGCCGAACCGGCCGACCGCCTCGGCACCTTGGAGCGTGTCGGTCGCGACGCTCGCGACGGCCTGCAGGAGCCGGTCGCCCACCGCGTGGCCTTGCGTGTCGTTGATCTGCTTGAACCCGTCGAGGTCGAGGGCGATCACCGCGAGGCGACCTGTCCGCTCCGACGTCGCCGCTAGCGCGCGCTCGGCCCGGCGCACGAACCCGCGGCGGTTCAGCAGGCCCGTGAGCGGGTCGGTGTTGGCGAGCGTCATCCGCGCGGCCGTCGCCTCACCGAACGCCGCATGGCCGATCGAGCCGATCGCGAACGCCCCGCCAAACAGCGCCAGCTCAAACGGCGCCGCCCACAGCGACGAGCTCGGGCCGAGCAGCAGCACGAGCGCCCAGCAGACGAAGATCGCGCCGGCGGTCTGCTGCGCCTGGCGGCGTTCAAACGTCGAAGCGTCGAACAGCACCTTCAGATAGAGCCCAGCGAGGATCGGCGATGCAGCCCCGTCGCCGGTCGACAGCGCGGCGGTGCCCACGCCGAGACCGACGCTGAGCGCGGAGAACCAGACCACGCCCGCGTTGGGCTCGCCCATGTGGTGCGTATGGCGGCTGAAGTACGCCCCGGCGGCGAGGTTCGCCAGAACCCACGGCACGCCGAGGTAGATGATCAGCAGCTGGTAGAGCGAGTCGCCACCGCCCGCGATGGTGCTAGCGACGAAGGTCGCGCCGGCGAGCGCGATCGTCGTGAACCCCGCGAGCACCCAGATCCCGTCGAACGTGCTCGGGTCGGTGGCGAGCGCCTGCACCCCGCGGCGCCGCAGACGCTCGTACGACACCGGCGGCGCAGCGACGGGCGCAGCGGCCGCCAGGCGGCGACGGGCGTGGCGTTCGTCGGTAAGCACCTCGCGATGCTGCACGCGCTGCGCGGGGTCGGCCTTTGCGGCGTAGAGCGCAAGGTCGGCGTCGCGCAGCAGGTCGTCGGTACCGGCCAGGGCGTGCGGGCAGGTGGCCACGCCGATCGACCCGCCGACCCGCTCGGCCAGCACCCCGTTCAGCCGTTCGCCGAGCGCGACCGTCTCCTCGGCGGTCGCGTCTGACACGAAGACCGCGAACTCGTCGCCGCCGAGCCGGCCGAACGCCGCGCCCTCGGGCAGGTACTCGGGGACTTGGCGGCCGACCCAGGCCAGCAGCTCGTCGCCCGCAGCATGGCCCTGCGCGTCGTTGATCAGCTTGAAGCCGTTGAGGTCGATCACGAGCAGCGCCACCGGCCGCTCGGCGGCACGGGCCTGGTCGAGCGCCCAGTCGGTGTGCTCGAAAAAGCCTCGGCGGTTGAGCGTGCCGGTCAGCACGTCGCTGCGCGACAGCAATAGCGCCTGCCGTGACGCGCGGTAGTGCCCCAGCCGCGGAATCAGGCCGACAAACCAGCCGGAGACGGCCAGCGTCATCGTCGAGGCCACCTCGATCAGGTCGGCGTCGGGCCGGATCAGGTGGATGATCGGCATCGACGCCACCACCGCCCCGAGGGTGATGCGCGACCACTTGCGCGGGAAGACGAGGCCGACGTAGGGCATCACGAGGATGACCGCCGTGTAGGAGACCGACGCGAGTCCGCAGTCGAGCGCCGCGGTCACCGACAGCGACCCGAGCAGGAACGCCGTCCATGCGAGGTAGATCGTGAAGCGGCCGCGGCGCCGCTCGGCGCCGGCGGTGTCTTGCAGCAGCGCGCCGACGGCGGCCACCACGCCGAACGCGATCGACGCGATCACGATCAACTCGTCGGCCCACGGCGCCCAAGGCCGCGCCGGCGGACGCAGCCCTTCGCTCAGCGCGAGCGCAAACGCCCCGACGCAGATCGCCATCAGCGGCACGAAGGCCACGTCGCGGCGTTCCAAGATGGCTAGCCCCGCTCCGGGGTCGGGGAGGCGGTCGCCTCGGAGGCGCTGCATGCGCTGACGGCGGGGGGAAGACGTCATCTGAGGTCGCATCGGCACATCAGCGCCGGGCGGCAACTCCTCTATCGAGCTTCATACGAGCACCATCATCATCTCTGGACATTCACCCAGAGAACCCCGGTTCGGTGATGACGGTGTCGTCATGCGAATACGGAGGCGCACAGCAGCACAGCAGCTGCAGGTCTTCGCCGGCCGCTGCCCAGAGCTTGTGCTCGACGCCCGGCGGAATCACGACCGTGTCGCCCGCCTGCACCTCGGCCTCGTCGTCGCCGAGCCGCATCCGGCCGCTACCGCGCGTGAAGAAGTAGATCTCCTCGCTGACCCGGTGGAAGTGCTGATCGGTCGCGCCGCCAGCGGGCACCGTCGCTTCGGCGAGCGACTGGTTCTGCGTCGGCAGAGAGACGGGACCGGCCACCTCGCGGATCGTGGAGCCGTCTTTCGTGATGAAGGGCTCCGCTGCGTCGAGGCGACCGATATCCATCACTCGACGGTAGAGCGGACCGGCGCCCTGCCCAGGCGAGACCGGTCACTCACGCGCTCAGGCCATGACTAGCCGAAGACCGCCGCCGCCGACCGCAGAAAGGCCGTGCGCGCCGCGGACGGATCGCCGAGGTACGCCGCGACCTGGCCGCCGTCGCGCAGCATCACCAGCAGGTCGGTCGCATACTCGGGGTCGGGATGCTTCGACGCCGTGAGGAGCTCGAGGACCGTCGACCGAAACCACGCGCGGTGCTCGTCGACGGCCTGTCGCACGCGGCTCTTGGGGTCGGGGTACTCGGCCGCGGCGTTGATGAACGGGCAGCCGCGAAAGTCCTTGGCCGTGAGCTGCTGAGCCACGCCTTCAACCAATGCCGCCAGCAGCTGGGCGGGGTCGGTGATCGACTCCGCCGCATCGGCGGCCTGCGCGCGAATCGCCTCGTCGCGCTCGCGCACGTACTCCAGGACGAGGTCTTCCTTGCCGGGGAAGTGCCGGTAGAACGTGGCACGCGTGATCTGCGCCTCGGAGATCACGCGATCAACGCCGACCGAGTGCACGCCCTCGGCGTAGAACAGCCGGCTCGCGGCGGCGAGCAGGCGAGCTCGAGCGGCCGACGGCTTGCGCGGAGGAGCGGCGTCGGACGAAGCAGGGGTGCCCATAACGGCACCCTAGTCGACCGATCGTTCTATGCCCGAAAGGTTTGACCCACGAGGCACCGCACTGCTAGCGTCGCTGTCGCATCAACAAGAACGATCGTTCTACCAACCGGACGATTGGCCCCACCGCTCGACAGGAGCCTCTCCATGAGCCCGTCTACCAGCACCCCCGACACCGTCGTCTTCATCCACGGCCTGTGGGTGACGCCGAAGAGCTGGGAGGGCTGGATCGAGCACTTCGAGGCGCTGGGCTACAAGACGATCGCCCCCGGCTGGCCCGGTGTCGGCGACAAGACGCCCGAGCAGCTGCGCGCCGACGGCTCATCGATCGCCGGCACCGATGCGGCGGCGGTGCTCGCCCACTACGAGCGGATCATCGGGGCGCTCGACCAGCCGCCGATCATCATCGGCCACTCGTTCGGCGGCGCGTTCACGCAAGTGCTGATCAGCAAGGGCCTCGGCGCAGCAGGCGTGGCGGTCGACTCGGCCCCCGTCAAGGGCATCCCCGACCTCCCGATCTCGACGATCCGCTCGGCCTTCGGCGTGCTCGGCAACCCGCTCAACTACGGCAAGGCCGTCCCGTTCACGCCGAAGCAGTTCAAGTACGCCTTCGGCAACACGCTCACCGAAGCGTCCTCGCTCGAGGCGTGGGAGCGGTACGCGATCCCGGCGGCCTCGAAGGTGCTGTCCAACGGTGCCGCCGCGCAGCTCCCGAACACGGTCTTCAAGGTCGACTTCAAGAAGGCCGACCGCGTGCCGCTGCTGTTGCTCGGCGGCGGCCGCGACCACGTTGTCCCGGCCAAGGTCAGCAAGAAGAACGCCGCCAAGTACGAGCCCGCCGCCGACTACAAGGAGTACCTCACGAAGTCGCACTTCATCGTCGGCGAGCCCGGCTGGGAAGAGGTCGCGCAGGACGTGAGCGACTGGATCGCCGCGAAGGTCGGGGCGCCGGTCACGGCCTGACCCCCTACCGCTGAGCGCGGCGGCGAGCAGGGCCCGTCGCACCGATCTGTGCAAGCCGTCTCGAATTGAATCGAGCTTGAGTTTTGCCGGGCGATCTTGAGTTGCCTGGTAGCCCGCTTTACCGTACGACGAGACCGGTCCTGTCATGCCGGTCTCGCGCCCTCGGGCGCACCGTCCCAACTCCTGTCCCAAGGTTCTTCTATGCATCGCTCCTTCCGGGCGCTCGCGGCCGTGGCCGCTTGCGCCGGCTCGCTCGCTGCCGGCACGACCGCCGCCAACGCCGCCACGCTCGACATCGTCATCGCCGGTGACTCGTACTCCTCTGGCGTCGGCGGCGGCGGCACGATGAGCGGCGGCACCTGCCTGCGCAGCTCCAACACCTGGGGCCAGGTCTACGCGAACCTCGTCCGCCAGAAGGGCACCACAGTCAACGTGCGCAACGTCGCCTGCGGCGGCGGCGTCGTGCCCGATCTCGACGGCCAGATGAACGCCGTCAACTCCGACACCGACCTCGTGCTGCTCACGATCGGCGGCAACGACGTCGGCTTCGCCAACATCGTCGTGCAGTGCTTCGCCCCGGTGATCTCTGATCCGGCGCGCTGCAAGAGCTCGATCGACGCCGCCAAGCGGAAGGTGCCCGGCGTCCAGACCGCGGCGCTTAAGCGCCTGCAGACGCTGCGCACCAAGCTGCGCCCCGGCGCCAAGGTCGCGGTCGCCTCGTACCCGTACCTGGCGAACTCCAGCAACTACATCCTCCGCGGCCTGTTCAACTCGTACAACACGGGCAGGGGCGCCCGCGAGCTCGGTGACCTGGGCGACCAGATCGTCATCAACTCGGCGCAGATCGTGAACGCCGAGGCCGGCTACGACCTGCTCACGTTCATCCCGGTCAAGGACCGCTTCGTCGGCCACGAGCCCAACCAGGATCCGTGGGTCGAGAACCCGAGCCGCTGGGTCCACGAGATCCTCGGCGAGGGCCCGTACCACCCGAACGCCGCCGGCTACCGCGCCATGGCGCAGGCCACCCTGGCCGTCGCCGGCCCGAACGGCGACTTCGGCGTCTCCCAGTAAGGCGCTGCCCTTCGCCCAGCCGCGTTGCCTATCGTGGGCGGCGTGGCTGGGCGTCGTGCTTCTCGGCGGGCGTTCGGCGGCCGCAGCTCCGGTGAGAACCTGCGGGTGGAGTCGAGCGTCGGCACGCTGGAGCTGCTCGTCGACCGGTCGCGCGCGAACGGCCGCCTGCTCCTGATCGACGGACTGACGCACGGCTACGTCGACCTCGACGACCCCGCGCACCTTGAGATCGACTACGTCGCGCGGATCGGCGCGGCGCTCGAGCTCCTCGTGCCGCGCGGCGAGCCCTCGCGCGTGCTGCACCTCGGCGGCGGCGCGTTCAGCCTGCCGCGGTTCCTGTCGGCGACGCGGCCGCAGGTGTCGCAGGTCGTCGTCGAGAAGTCCGGCGCGGTGATCAAGCTGGCCGAGCAGCACCTGCGGCTGCGCCGCTCCGATCGATTGCAGGTGGTCCAAGCCGACGCCGCACGGCAGATCGACCGGTTCGACGACGCGAGCTTCGACCTCGTCCTCGGCGACGCGTTCGTCGGCACCGACACACCGCCGGCGATGGCGACGCCGACCTTCGCGCTCGACGTGCACCGCGTGCTCGCGCCCGGCGGCCGATACCTGCTCAACGTGGTCGACCAGCCGCCGTGGCCGTTCGCCGCGCAGCAGGCGCAGATCCTGCAGGCGCGCTTCGCGCACGTGCTCGCCTTCGGCGGCCGCGAGGTGGTGCGCGGCAAGCACTCCGGCAACCTGCTGCTGCTCTCCAGCGACGCGCCGCTGCCCGAAGAGGCGCTTGCGCGCAAGCTCGCCGGCGGTGCGCACCCCGCCGAGGTCGTGCCCGCCGACCGCATGGCGCGCTGGAGCTAGACAGGTCGATGGGGCATTTCCTTGCCCCTGAAATTCTGCTTTTCTTGCCCCTAAGAATCTTGCAACTTTGCCCCTGGCAAGTTTGCAATCTTGCCCCTAGCGACCTAGGCTCGCTGAGTGGCCTACCTCCCGAGGATCGTCGACGAAGAGCTTTCGCGCCGTCTGAAAGCCAGCGGTGCGGTCGTCGTCGAAGGCCCAAAAGCCTGCGGAAAGACCGCGACCGCTCGACAGCAGGCCGCGAGCGAAGCGCTCCTGGATACCGATGCCCGTGCGCAGGCGGCGCTCGCGGTCGACCCCTCGCTGCTGCTTGAGGGCAAGACCCCGCGACTGCTCGACGAGTGGCAGATCGAGCCGTCGATCTGGAACCACGTGCGCCGCGCCGTCGACGACCGCGAGACACCTGGCCAGTTCATCCTCACCGGGTCCTCTGTGCCGCCAGATGACGAAACCCGCCACTCGGGCGCCGGCCGGTTCAGCCGGCTCAGGATGCGGCCGATGTCGCTCGCCGAGAGCGGCGCCAGCAGCAGCGAGATCTCACTGGCCGGCCTCCTCGACGGCAATGCGACGACCGCTACTCAGACCGATACGACGCTCGACGATCTGATCGAGCTGGTGGTCCGCGGTGGATGGCCAGGACTGCGCCAGCTCGAGCTGGCCGACGCAGCCCGAGCCAATCGGGACTACGTCGACCAAACACGGCGGACCGACATCTCTGCTGTCGACGGCGTTCAGCGCGATCCGGAACGCGTCGGCGCGGTCATGCGCAGCCTCGCTCGACACACGGCTTCCCAAGCCACGATCAGCACGATCGCGAGAGACGTCTCGGGCGAAGAAGAGCGGATCAAGGACCACACCGTCGCGGCGTACGTGCAGTCCCTGGCGCGACTCATGATCGTCGAGGATCAGCCTGCCTGGACTCCGCACCTCCGCTCTTCGCACCAGTTGCGGACCTCCGCGTCCCGGCACTTCGTCGATCCGTCGATCGCGGTCGCCGCACTCGGGGCTACTCCTGCGTCGCTTCGCGCCGACCTCAACACGTTCGGGCTCCTCTTCGAATCGCTCGTGATCCGCGACCTGCGGATCTACTCGCAGCGCGTCGACGGCCAAGTCAGCCACTACCGCGACAGCGGCGATCTCGAGGTCGATGCGATCGTGTCGACCTACTCAGGGTCGTGGGCGGCGTTCGAGGTCAAGCTCGGGGCGAGCGAAAAGATCCTCGACGGCGCTGCTGCGAATCTCTTGAGGGTCGCTGACCGCGTCGACACCGCACAACGCGGGGTACCGGTCGCGTTGGGCGTGATCGTCGGGACGGGCTACGGCTACGTCAGACCGGATGGCGTGCACGTGATCCCCATCGGCGCGCTCAGCCCATAGGTCTACCGCAGCGTGCTGCCGACCGACCGGATGGCGCGCTGGGGCTAGGCTGCGCGCCATGCCGACGCCGCTGCCCCGTGACGAAGCCTGGGACCTGCTGACGGAGTGGGTCGCGTCGGAGTCGCTGCGCAAGCACTGCCTGGCCGTCGAGGCGTCGATGCGGGCGGTGGCACGCAAGCGCGGCGGCGACGAGGAGCTGTGGGGCGTCGCGGGATTGATCCACGACCTCGACTACGAGCGCTTCCCCGACCTTGAGACCGGGCATCCGCGCAAGGCGCTTGAGCTGCTGGAGGCGCGCGACGCCGATCCGCTGCTGGTCAACGCCGTCGCCGCGCACGCGCCCTATCTCGGCGTGGAGCCGGAGTCGGAGATGGCGCGGGCGCTGCTGGCCGTCGACGAGCTGTCGGGCTTCGTGATGGCGGTCGCCTACGTGCGGCCGCGGGGCATCCACGGCATGACGCCCAAGAGCGTGAAGAAGAAGCTCAAGACGCCGGCGTTCGCGGCCGCCGTCTCGCGGGAGGACGTCGCTCGCGGGCCCGAGTTCCTCGGCATGGAGCTCGACGAGCTGATCCGGCTCGTCATCGGCGCCCTCGAGGCCGAGGCGGAGACGCTCGGCATCGCGGGCGCCGCCGAGCCCGCGTAGGGCCTTACCCCAGCGGCGCCGGCGGGATCTGCGTCTCGCCGGTGATCGGCAGCCGCAGGCCCGTCTCGTCGACGAAGCACCACGACCACGTCTCGCCCGGTTCGATCGAGCGGATGATCGGGTGGTTTTCCGCGTCGGCGTGAGCCGAGGCGTGCTGGTTCGGCGACGAGTCGCAGCAGCCGACGTGGCCGCACTCCAGGCAGAACCGCAGGTGCAGCCAGTCGCCGCGCGGCTCCATCGCGAGGCAGTCCTCGCAGCCGTCGACCGACGCGGGCAGCTCGGTCAGCTTCACGTGGTCCAGGTGGGTGCAGTCGGCCATGGGGCGCTCGCGCTCTCTCGGGTCGGTGGCGGTGGCTAGGAGGGTCCGGTGTCGGGCAAGACAGCGGTGGCGGTGCCAAGCGGCAGCCAGACGCTGAAGGTCGTGCAACCCGGCTTCGAGTCGACGGTGAGGCTGCCGCCGTGGCGGCTCTCGACGATCCGGAACGCGGTCGCGAGCCCGAGGCCGGTGCCCTTGCCGACCTCCTTCGTCGTGAAGAACGTCTCGAAGATGCGCGACTGGTTCTCCGGCGGGATACCTGGCCCGTCGTCGGTGAAATCGACGCGGGCGCAGCCGTTGTCGAGCGTCGTGCGGATCGTGATCGTGCCGGAGTCGCCGAGGGCATCGATCGCGTTGTCGAGCAGGTTCGTCCAGACCTGCGTGAGCTCCGGGCCCCGCGCGGTGAGTTTCGGCAGCGAGCGGTCGTAGTCGCGCACGACCTGGATCGCCGTGTGCTTGAGCTTGTGGCCGAGCACCTTGAGCGTCGTCTCGATGCCCTCGTGGAGGTCGAGCTCCTGCACGTCGCCCTGGTCCATGTAGGTGTAGGACTTCACCGCGCCGACGAGGTCGGTCATGCGGCGCGTCGACTCCTTCAGCTCGTCGGCCAGGACGCCCGCAGTCACCGACGCGGCGACCCAATTCACCATCGCCCAGACGACCTTCATCGAGCCGTCGGCGGTGTCGACGACGCGAGCGATCCAGTCGGCGTCGACACCGGCAGCGGCGAGCGGCTCGGCGACCTTCCAGGCGTCGGGGAGACCGGCGTCCTCGAGCGCCTCGAGGACCTCGTCTTCGGCGTCGGCGGCGTCGAGGGCATCGAGGGCGGTACGCTCGCCGGCGTCGGTGATCTCGTCGTGGAGGCCGAGCAGGATCGTCGCCTTCTCCAGCGACACGCCGGCGCCGACGAACTTGCGCAGCGTGTGGTTGAGCGTCTCGAGCGCATCGGCCATCTGCGACGCCGCGCGTTGCGCCGCCGCAGCGGGGTTGTTGAGCTCGTGGGCGAGGCCGGCCGCCATCGTGCCGAGCGACGCGAGCCGCTCGCGGTTCTGGTCGAGCGCGCTGACCGACTGCATGACCGGCGCGACCGTCTCCATCACGCGGCGGTGCACCGCGGGGTTCGCGAGGGCCAGTTCGGTGAAGTCGGCGGCGTTGACCGTGGCCAGGCGGCAGTGCGTCTCGGCTTGGATCCGGGCGCCGGTCGGCGTGCCGGTGAGCGTGGCGATCGCGCCCATCCACGTCGGGCCGACCTGGCGGCCCGCCGGCTCCACACGCTCGCCGCGCACGAACAGGTTGCGCGCTGTGCCCTCGATGAGCAGCTGCACGCCCTGGTCGGGGGCGTTGTCTTCGGCGATCTGCTCGCCGGGGAACGCCTCGTAGGTCAGGGCGACCGCCTGCCAGCGCGCGAGCTCCTCGTCGGAGAGCCCGAAGAACAGGTCGATGCTGCGCAGCTCGTCGAGGGTGATGGGCGGCGTGCCCATCTGACCCGCGTCTTGCCAGGCGGCCGTGCGGTCGGCGGCGGGGCCCGGATCAGCCATCGACGAGGTACTGGTGGACGAACGAGACGACCATCGAGCCTTCGCCGACAGCGCTGGCCACGCGCTTCATCGAGCGGCTGCGCACGTCGCCAGCGACGAACACGCCAGGGACGCTGGACT
This sequence comes from Actinomycetes bacterium, assembly GCA_023429855.1. GTDB lineage: Bacteria > Actinomycetota > Thermoleophilia > Solirubrobacterales > Solirubrobacteraceae > JAGIBJ01. Next base: position 2,006 of record JAEZDB010000482.1, on the reverse strand, counting down.
CCAGCAGGTGCGGGTCGCGCGACAGCGGCCAGGCGTCGCCGTGGGCGTCGGGGCCCGCGAGGATGAAGCCGCGGTCGTCGCGGGCGACCACGCCGTCGAGCCAGTCGGTGCGGGGCTGGGCGCCGATGAAGACGAAGCAGGCGTCGGCCTGCAGCTCCTCGGTCCCGTTCGGCCCCTCGATCGTGAGCGCGCGCAGGTGGTCGTCTTCGGCGTGCGCCTCGGTGGCGCGCGTGTGGGTGCGCACCTCCACGTTCGGGAGCGCCTCGAGCTGCTCGATCAGGTACTGCGACATCGACTTCGCGAGGCTGTCGCCGCGCACGAGCATCGTGACCTTCTTCGCGTAGCCGGAGAAGTACACGGCCGACTGCCCGGCCGAGTTCGCGCCGCCGATGATCACGACCTCCTGGTCGCTACAGGCGCGGGCCTCGGTCATCGCGGCGCCGTAGTACACGCCCTTGCCGGTCAGCGCCTCAAAGCCGGGCTCGGTGAGCTGGCGGTACGAGACGCCCGACGCGATCAGGACGCAGTTCGCGCTGAGCGTGCGGCCGTCGCTGAGCTTCACGATCCGCCCGGCGCCCTCGACGTCGAGCTCGACGGCGTCCTGCACCGTGAGCAGCTCGGCGCCGAGGCGGCGGGCCTGGTCGGTGGCGCGACGGGCGAGGTCGGAGCCCGAGAGGCCGGTCGGGAAGCCGAGGTAGTTCTCGATGCGGCTCGACTGCCCGGCTTGGCCGCCGGGCGCCTCGCGCTCGACGACGACGGTGCGCAGGCCTTCGCTGGCGCCGTAGACCGCGCCGGCGAGCCCGGCCGGACCGGCGCCGATCACGACGAGGTCGTAGTGGTCGTGGGCGGCCTCGCCGGAGACGCCGAGCATGGCCGCCAGCTCCGCGACCGTGGGGCGCTCGAGCACGGTGCCGTCTTCGAGCAGCGCCACGGGGAGGCGCTCGTCGCTGACGCCGATCACCGTGAGCAGCTCGCGGGCCTCGCCGTCGCGCTCGACGTCGAGCCAGCGGGCCGGCACGCGGTTGCGGGCCAGGAAGTCGCGCAGGTCGTGGGACTCCTTCGAGAAGCGGTGGCCGATGATCCGCGTGCCGCCGGCTTCGAGCGTCGCGCCGGCCTGCCACGTGGTGAGCAGGTCCTGCACCACCGGGTAGAGCTGCTCCTCCGGCGGGTCCCACGGCTTGAGCAGGTAGTAGTCGAGTCGGGCCTCGTTGATCGCCGAGATCGCCGCCTCGGTGTCGGCGTAGGCCGTGAGCAGCACGCGCTTGGCGTCGGGCACGATCTCGCGCGCCTTCGTGAGGTACTCGGTGCCCGGCATCCCGGGCATCCGCTGGTCGGCGATCAGCAGCGCCACCTGGTCGCCGCGGGTGCGCAGCTCCGTCAGCAGCTCGAGCGCCTCGGCGCCCGAGGTTGCGCGGACGATCCGGTAGTGCTCGCCGAAGCCGCGCCGCAGGTCGCGGGCCACGGCAGCCAGGACGGCCGGCTCATCGTCGACGGCGACGATGGCAGGGCGTCGCTCACGCTCAGGGGGATTGGACATCGGCGGTCACGATAGGGGGCACCTCCACCGGCCGCCAGCAGGCGGGCGGCAGCGCCCGGATCCGGAGGCCCGCGGCGCCCCCTACTTCGACCTGCGCGCCTGGATCGTGATGCGCGCCAGCGTGTTGTTCACGCCGGCCGGTTTGCTCACGATCACGCGGGCGAGCGGTCGGAGCGCGCCCCGGCGCGCGATCGTGCGGCGCGCCTCGGTCGTGAGGCGGAGCTTGACGTCGACGCTGACCCTGTTCGTCATGCCGAACGTGCCGCGGGCGATCCGCTGCTTGCCGACCCAGAGCTCCACCTTGCCTTCAAGCCGGGCCGGCGGCGCGCCGTCGGTGACGACGCGGACCTTGACGGCGCCTGAGCGTGCGAGCACCGGCGTGAGCAGCGTGACGCGCAGACGTGGGAGCGCCGGGACGACCTCGGGCGGCCGCGGCGGGTCGTTGCGCGGTGGCGGATCGGTGCGAGGA
>JAEZDB010000481.1 GCA_023429855.1 Actinomycetes bacterium | reverse complement strand
CTCGGCGCGCGTGCGCAGCGCGGTGCTGAGCGCGGCTGCGGTGGAGCTCGCCGAGTACGGCTACGACGCGTTCTCGATCCCGCGCGTGGCCGAGCGGGCCGGTGTGGCACTGACGACCGTGCACCGGCGGTGGGGCGGCAAGCCCGGGCTGATCGCCGAGGTCCTCGCTGGGTTGACCGCCGAGAGCGTGCCCGATCCACAGGCGGCATCGCTGCGCGACGACCTCACCGCGCTTGCGCGATCGGTGGCCGGCATGCTCCGCGAACCGGCCACGATTCGCTTGCTGCGCAGCGCGTTCGCCCTGCCCGACGACACGCTGGCCGACGTGCGGACGCAGTTCTGGTCGTCGCGCTTTGCGGTCGCGCAGGACATCGTCGACCGCGCAATCGCCCGCGGCGAGCTGCCCGCCGGCACCGACGGGTGGGCGGTCGTCGAGCCCGTTCACGCGCCGATCTGGATGCGCCTGCTGATCACCGGGCTGCCCGTCGACGACGCGATGATCGACGACATCGTCGGGCGGGCGCTCGCTTAGGCGGCCACCACGTTCGTGAGCGACCCGATGCCATCGAGCTCGAGCCGCACCGAGTCGCCGGGTTGCAGGAACCGGTCGAGCTCCAGCCCGCAGCAACCGGCGAGCGTCCCGAGCGAGATCACCTCGCCGGGCACGAGGACCTCGTCGGCGGCGATCTGGGCGACGACCTCGTCGAGTGAGAAGAGGCCGCCGGCGGTCGTCCCCTCACACCACACCTCGCCGTTGACGGCGACGCGCCCCGTGACGGCGTCCCAGTGCGGCAGGATCTCGTCGGCCGAGACGACGACCGGCGCCATCCCGGTCGCAAACGACTTGGCCTTGATCACGCCGCCGAAGGGCCCGCGGCGCTCGTCCTGGAACTGCAGGTCGCGCGCGCTGAAGTCGTTGATCACGGTAAAGGCCCCGATGACGTCGGCAGCGGTCGGCGCGCCCTGGGCGGCGGCGTCCCACGGCCGCGTCACGATCGCGCCGAGCTCCAGTTCGAAGTCGCGAAACGCGCTGGCGGCCGGAAACCGCACGGGCTCGCCGTCGGCGACAAAGGTCGTGGCGCTGCCGAAGTAGAACGACGGCACCTCGTAGAACCGCGGGGCCGGTTTGAGGGCTGGGAAGGTGCGGCGGGTCACTGCTTCATAGGCCGAGATGAAGGCGCCGACCGGGCGCGGCATGAAGTGGCGAACCATGGTGCGCGCCGCCCGGGTGAAGTGCTCCTCGACGATCATCACGCCCCGAAACGACACCGGCGCGAACGGCAGGCCGCTCGGCGCGCCCATTGCCCCGCTGGGCTGGCGTGCCGCGGGCCAGTCCGGGTCTCGTGTGGTCGTGAGCAAGGCAACCAGGTCGGCTGGGGCGCTCGGTGGCGCTGCGGTCCAGGTTTGCTGGTCGTCGGACCACGCAACGACGGTTCCCTGATGACGCCCCAGCTTCATGTCGAGAGCCTACCAACTAAAGCTACCGCTATTGCGTTTAGCAGAAGAGCTTGGTCCCGACGAGTGCACGGAGCGCGGCCTGCACGTCGTTGATCGCCCCGCCGGCGTCGAGCTCCTCGAAGGTCGCCGCCTCCGGCAGCGAGCGGTAGGCGGCGTCGAGTGCGCGCAGGTAGTCAAGCTCCTCGTGGTCCTTCCCGCGCAGGTCGACGCGGCGCTGCGCCACGGCGGCAGGTGCCTCGAGCAGTACCGTCACGTCGGGCGCAGGAAAGGCCCCGAAAATGCGCCGAACGACCCGTTCGCCACGGTCGCCGCGGGCGCGCATCATCGCGTACTGGCACGGGCTGTAGCGATCCATCACGGCAACCTGGCCCGTCGCCCTGGCGATCAGGAGCGCACGTGCGATGGCTGCGAAGCGGATCGCCGTCTCGATCACCACGACGGCACGCCGACCGACGAGGTCTTGGCCGTCGCGGCGCCCAAGCCGCAGGGCTAGGGCGTTGAGCGCCGGGCGGCCGCCCGGGTTCTCAAACGACGACGCCGGAATCCCGTCGCGGCGCAGCCCCTCGGCCAGGAGTCCGGTCTGCGTGCTCTTGCCCGTGCCGTCGATCCCGATCACGGCGACGATGGTGGGGCGCAGGCGCACCCGCGCAACCCTATCGACGGGCGCGAACGCGCCAGCGCGGGTGCCCGTTCCGGGTGGCGTGGTCCGCGAGCGCCTCGGGCTAGGCGGCCGTTCGCGGCGGGCATTGCCAGATCGCCGCGCCTGGCGTGCGATCTGCGGTGCGTGCCAGCGCTGGCGCCTGGGCCAACGCCCACCGGGCGGCGTCCTCGGTGAGCGCAATGCCGTTCGGCCGGGCGCACGCCGCCGCGATCCCCGCCCAGTAGACGGTGAAGAGCGACGCGATCGCGCGCGGGTCGCCGCTCGGCAGCTGCCCGGCGGCCATGGCGTCGGCGATGTCGCCTTCGAGGTGGCGGACCACCGCAACGATGCGCTCCGAGGCGTCGACGCCGCCCTCGCTCGCGGAGCCGTTGAGCAACGACAGGACTTCGGCCGGGCGCTCGAGGGCAAGCTGGAGGTACGTCTCTCCGACGGCCGCGATGCGCTCGAGGGGTGTGAGATGCTCGCGCCTCAGGCTGAGTGCGTCGCTGGCGTCACCGACGGTGTCGTCGACGAGCGCCGTCATGAGCCCGTCCTTGCTCCCGAAGTGGGTGTAGATCGAGCCTAGGGCCACGTCGGCGAGGCTGGCCACGTCCTGCAACGTCGTCGCTTCGATGCCGCGCTCGCGAATCAGCTCGCGTGCAGCGCTCAAGATGCGGGCGCGGGTGCGCGCCGGGCGCGGATCGGGGCGGCGCGGCGCCCTCATGCCGCGAGCGCTTCCGACGCCGGACTCGCAGGCGGCATGCCAGCGAAGATCAAGCTCGAAAGCATCTCGGCGGCGGTGTCGACGAGGTCGCGCACCAGGTCGGCCTCGCCTTCGACCGCCTGGCTGACGATGAGCTCGTTGGTCGCGCCGACGAACGCTCGCGCTGCCAGGTGGCTGATCGGACGCACCGGCACGTCCGGATAGGCCGCGCGTCCTCGATCGACCGTGTCGACGAGCAGAGCGGCGAAGCGGTCCATCACGCGCTCGCGCTCCTGCTGTGCGTCGACGCCCAGCGTGGGCAGTTCGAGCAGGAACGCGCTCACGAGCCCGGGGTCGGAGAGGGCCCGCTCGAAGTACGCGGCGAAACTCCGGTGGATCACGGCGGGCCATGGCTGGTCGAACTGCACGACCGCGGGCATCGCCTTCAGCAGCGAGTCGGTGACCACGCGGAACAGCTCGACAAAGCACTCTTCCTTTCCTGAGAACTCGCTGTAGAAGGTGCGCAGCGATACGCGTGCTTCGCGAGCGACGCTCGCTACGCGTGCCCCGGCGAATCCCTCACGTGCGACCACCACGGCAAATGCGGTGAGCAGCTGTCGGCGCAACGCCGTGGCGTCTGCGGACGCCACCGGGAGGTCGTGGGTCGAAGTCCGGTCGCCGGAGCGTGCCCGCCGCCGGCGGTCTGGGAGGCCGGCAGCACTGACGAACGCCACCTTGCTGGCTGGAGCGACGACGGCGCCAGCGTGCCGCTCCATCATCGTGAACGCCGTCTCGGCCAGCGTCTCGTCGACCGCGCTGACGGCATCGCGTGGGACCGTCACCTTGAACCCCCGGGCCGAGGCATCGATCGCGGCCTGGAGGATGGTGCGCTCGGTGATGCTGCCGGCGACGACGATGCGACGAATGCCGCGCGAGAGCAGCAGCTGCTCAAGCCCGGACTGGTCGAAGACCGACGGTCCGATCCGGAAGAGGAACGGATCGCTCTGCGCGGGCACGACCGGATCGAGCACCCCGGGCGCGTAGCGCGCGACCGCGGCAGCGACGACATCGTTCGGGCTGGCGGACCACGCGTCACCGCGGTCATGGACGTAGACGACGGTCTGCCGCGCCGCGCGGGCCCGCTCGATCAGGGTCGCGATGGCCGGGATGGCGCCCGCGGCGCGCCGCTTGAGGAGCTTGTCGGTCCCGGTCCCGAAGGAGGTGAACGGGTCGACGATGACGAGCGCCGTCGGGAGACCGGCGGCATCAGCGCCAGACGCCGGCTTGTCGCTTGGCATCGGCACCCGGCCTTAGCGGGGGCGCCGGTGTTCGGGGAGGGAGGACAAAGCGACTCCAGCGGGGAGACAACAGGGAACGCTTCCGTCCGTAACTTTACCAGGGTTAGCTACGAATATTCGCTACGAATTTGCAAGGTAAACGCAATTTCCCTTGTGTGCAGGGGATTTTCGCGGTGATCCGGGCTACGCCGGAGGCCAGGTCACCGTGCCCTGGCCCGCGAGCCACCAGCCGATGTGGGTCGACGCGAACGCCAGCATCTTCTCCGGGGAGTGCTGCTCCGGCTCGCTGATGATGAGGATGCCCATGCGCTCGAGAATCGCTTGGAGCATGTGCGCGGTGAGTCCGAGCTCGAGCTGGTCCGACTCTGGGATCGCCCACGCGAGCAGTTCGATGACGGACTCGTGCACGAGCCGGAGTCCGGTCTCCGTCATCTCGCGGGTCTCAGGGGTCAGGCCGAGGGGTGGATTCAGTGTGAGGATCCACCGCTCCGGGCGTTCCCTGACGAGTTCGAAGAAGACGCCTGCGAGGGAGAGCGCGAACATCATCCGCTCGGCGGGGTCGTCGCTTTCGATGCGCCGCGACGTGATCTCGAGCATGCCGGCCACGGCCACGGTGCGCTCGCGATCGAACAGCGCGGCGAGCAGGTCGTCGATATTCGCGAAATGGTCGTAGACGACCGGCTTGCTTACGCCCTCTTCGTCGGCGATCTCGGCGATCGTGACGGTGAACGAATCAAGGCGAGTCACGAGGTTGAGCGCTGAATCGAGAATCGAATCTCGGCGCTCGGAAGGGCCAAGCCTCTTGCGACGGCTACGAGGCACGGGGTCGGCGGACATTCGTAGAAATCTAGTCCGCTCGCGGGCGGTTTGCGACGCGCCGAGCGTTTAGCTGACGCCGAGTCAGTTGCGGTTGTCGATCGGGGGACGCCTGCTGAGCCTCAGGGTAATGCGAGTTTCTCGGCGCTGTCGCGGTCCGCGTGCCGGCCTTTGCGCGCGGTGAGAATGCGCGTTTTTCTGCGAATAGGCTCCAGAAAATGCGACCTGAACGAGCGTTCATTTCCGCAGTCAACGTGTAAAAAAAAGTGCGCAAAAAAGGTGTTGGCTTCAGTGCAATTGCTGTGCTACCTTCGGCCAACGGCGCTCAAGTCCCTGAGTTCCGGTCTATTGAAGTGTTCCGCGTTGCGGAGCGCTTGATCGGCCGCGCCGTGTCCCGTCCCGCCACGCCGCACGGAGGTCGTCGTGCGCCCATCTGTTTGGATCTTCTGCGACACCCCCGTCGGGGGCGTCTTCGGAGCCTCGTACATGGCCGAGTCGTGGGGCCGATCGCTCCGACGTCTCGGCTGGAACAGCCGAATTGTCGCGCCTTCTGGCTCGTGGAAGACGGAGAGCCGCACGGGCGACGAGCTGGCGTTCCGCACGTTGCCGAACATCGGCTACCGCGGCGACCAGCACGCGGTCTACTCGATCGCGCTCGAGCTCCTGCGGGCTCGGCGGCGCCTGCCCGACGTCGTGCTCGTCACGACGCCGCTGCGCGTCGGCGTCCTTGGCTTTGCGCTGTCGTATTACTTCAAGGTTCCACTCGTAGTGGCAGTGTCGACTGATACCACTGGAATGGCGCAGTACTACAACAGCTCGAGGTTGATGGCTGCGTCATGGCCCAAGCTTGCCGCGGTCACCTTGCGCAACACGTCGGTGCGGCGAGCGATGTTCGGCGCGTCGGTCGTCCCCGAGACGCGCGGGCTCAACTGGTCGGCGGCATTCGCCTCCAAGGTCGTCGGGGCCATGCAGGCGCAGGCGGCGGAGATGGTGATGCTGGGGGAGCAGTCCGTGGCCACCTATGCCGCCCACGACGGCGACGCGCGCATCTCGGTCTTCCCGGCGGGCATCGACCGCCTCCCGGCGACCAACGGCGCTGGCTCGGTGACCTGGCCCGAAGGTGCGCTGCGGATGCTCTACGTCGGCAGGTTCTCGAGAGAGAAGACGCTGCACGTGCTCGTCGACGCCGTGGCCCAGGCCCGGCGGCGCGGGGTCGATGTGCACCTCAACATGGTCGGTGGCGGCCACTGCGCGGCGGAGCTGACGGCGCAGGCGAACGCCTTGGGCGTTGCCAAGCACGTGACGCTCTACGGCGCGATGGAGCGCCGGGACCTAGGCGGCGTGTACGCCAGCGCCGACCTGTTCGCCTTTCCCTCGGTGGTCGACACCCAGGCGTTCGTGCTCAACGAAGCAGCCCACGAGGGGTTGCCCCTCTTGGTCGCGGATCCGATCAACCCCGTGATCGAGCACGGCGTGACGGGGCTCGTCGCCGGACACGACGCCGACGCGTTCGCCACCGGCATCGTCACGCTGAGCGACGAGGCCTTGCGCCGTCGACTTGGCGCCGCGGCGCAGGACCGCGCTGCGCAGTTCACCGAGGACGGCCAGGCCGAGCATCTCTCGGTCGTGCTCGAACGCGCCTGTGGGCGGGGGCCCGCCGGGCTCCGCGTGGCGCAGGCAGGCCGCGACCGGCCGCTCGTCCCTGTCGAAACGGCGGCGTGAGCCGGCCCGTCCACACCGGTTCCCGCGAGTCGCGCGGGCGTGGCGCCGAGCGGGGACTCTCGTGAGCCGTCTCATTGCGTCGATCGGTCGGAGGCCGCGTCTGCCGCTGCTCGTCGCTGCAGCCCTGTTCGTGCTATCCGGGGTCTTCGGGGCCGGGGTCGTCGAGCGTTTCTCGACGGCAGACCCCTTTCGCGTCTCGGGTTCGGAGTCTGCGCACGGGGAGCGGCTCACCCGCGACCTCACCGGCCGTGACCCCGTGCCCGTGACGGTCTTGCTCGTCAAGACGCCATCGGGCGCCACGAGTCCAGCCGGGCTGCGGCGCGTCCGAGCGGTCTCGCGCGCCGCGCGGGCGACGCCCGGCGTGGAGGCC
>JAEZDB010000310.1 GCA_023429855.1 Actinomycetes bacterium | reverse complement strand
GTCCTGGGCCATGCGCAGCTGACCGAGCGCGAGCGCGGCCGCCGACTGCACGCCGACGAACTGCACGGCGAGGGCAGGCCAGGCGCCGCCAGCGGTGAGCGCCACGCCGCGATGCGCGAGCTGGGCCGCCTCCGCGAACTCGTCGTGCAGCAGCGCGGTGCGGACGAGGGCCGCGTAGGCGACCGGGACGGTGGCCGCGGAGGCGTCGTCGAGGTGGGCAAACGCGCCCGAGGCGGCCTCGCGGCACGCGATCGAACGCGGGAGGTCGTCGTCGAGGTGCGCCAACCACGCCGCCGACGCAAGCGACGCGGCGTGCGTCACGGCGTCCTCGGCGGACGCCAGGGTGTCGGCTGAATCGGGCACTTCAGCAACCACCGTACCTAACTTCAGGCCGACGGGATACCCACGGTTTCCATCCAGAGCTGAATGGAGCTCAGCGGACGCAGGCGGCTAGCTCGGCGGCGGCACGTACCGCACGATCGCGGTGCGCTGCTCGTCGCGCAGCCGCTGCACCTCGTGCTCGAGCTCGAGGCGGCGCCGCTCGACGGCGGCATAGCGGCGCTCCAAGTGGCTGAGGCGCTCCTCCAGCTCGAGCACGCGCTCGACGCCGGCGAGGTTCAGGCCGAGCTCGGCGGTCATCTCCTGGATGCGGCGGAGCCGCTCGACGTCGTCCTGCGAATAGAGGCGGGTGCCGCGCGGCGAACGCTGCGGCTGGATGAGGCCGCGCTGCTCATACATCCGCAGGGTCTGCGGGTGCATGTCGGCGAGCTCGGCGGCGACCGAGATCATGAACACGCCACGGTCGGTCGACACCTCGATCCGCGCGCGGATCTGCCGGCCGCGGCCGTCCTCGGGAGCCTGCTCCTTTGGATCGGTCGCGTCAGACATTCACGCTCCCCCGAGCCTCGGCGCGCTTCATCAGCTCTGCGCGCGGGTCGTAGTCGAGCGAGGCCCCGAGCGCGTCGACGAGCGCCTTCTGCTCGTCGCTGAGGTCCTTTGGGACGTCGACGGCGATCCGGTAATGCAGGTCGCCGCGGGCCCCGCCCTTGCCGGTGAGGGGCGGGCCTTCGCCCTTCAGCCGCTGCACGGTGCCGTGCTTCGTTCCGGGTGCCACGCGGATGGTCTTCGTGCCGTTCAGGGTCGGGACCTTCACCTCGGCGCCGCGCATCGCCTCGACGACGGTGATCGGGAGCTCGATCTCGAGGTGGTCGCCCTTGCGATGGAACACCCTCGACGGGGCCACGTGCACGACGACGTAGAGGTCGCCCCGCGGGCCGCCGCCCACGCCCGGCTCGCCGCGGCCGCCGACCTTGATCCGGCCGCCATCGCGAATGCCCGCGGGCACCTTGACGCGCAGCGTCGAGCCGCCGGGGCGACGCCCCGTGCCGCGGCAGGTTGCGCAGGCGTCTTTCGGTACGCGGCCGACGCCGCGGCACTTCGGGCATGGCGTCTGGCTTGTGAAGAGGCCGTCGCTCGTGATCACGACGCCCTGCCCTGAGCACTCCGGGCAGCTCGTCATCTGCGAACCAGGCCGCCCGCCCGTGCCGCGGCAGTCCGGGCAGGGGTCCTGCGACGGCACCGGGAGGGTGATCTCGGTGCCGTTGATCGATTGGTCGAACGTGATCCGCGCCTGGGTCTCCAGGTCGCGGCCCGGGGCCGACATCTGACTGCGCGGGCCGCCGCGTCCCCCGCCGCCCGGCATCCGGCTCCCGAAGACCCCGCCGAGGATGTCCGCGAGGTCGCTCATGGAGAAGTTCGCGTCGCCGCCACCCGGACCGCCGCCCATGCCCGGGAACGAGAACCCGCCACGGTCGTAGGCGGCCTTCTTGTCGGGGTCGCTCAGGATGTCGTAGGCACCCTGGACGTCCTTGAACTTGTCCTCGTTGCCGCCCTCGTTGTCGGGGTGGTACTTGCGGGCCAGCGTGCGGTAGGCCTTCTTGATCGCCTCGGGCGACGCTGAGCGATCGACGCCCAGGGTCTTATAGGGATCGGCTGCGGCCATGGACGGGTGCTCTTCTCAGGAATCGACCGGTCGCGGTGACCGGGGTCGGGGTGGTCTTTGGTGGGTATCGGTGGATTAGTCGGTGACCACGACGCGCGCTGCGCGGATGATCTCGTCGCCAGCGGCGTAGCCGGGCTGGAAGACGACGCCGCAGATCGCGACCGGCTCCTGGTCTTCGGCTGGGCGGCGGGCGACCGCCTCGTGGCGGTTGGGGTCGAACGCCTCGCCGAGCGGATCGAACCGCTCGATGCCGCCGCGGCCGAGGGCCGCGACGATCTCGCTGTGGGCGGTCTGCAGTGCCGTGAGGATGCGCTGCGCGGCCTCGCTGGCCTCGCCCGCTTCGGTCAGCGCCGTGCCCTCGTGCTCGAGCGCGCGCTCGACGTTGTCGATCGCGGGCAGCAGCTCGCGCGCCAGATCGGTGCCACCGCGGACCTTTGCGGCGGCCGCCTGCGCCTGCGAGCGCTTGCGGAAGTTCGCAAAGTCGGCCTGCGTCCGCTGGGCGAGCGCGAGGTATTCCCCGGCCTGCACGGCGAGCGCGCGGATCTCCTCGTCGGACTTGCCTTCGAGTGGATCGGGAGCGGCCTCGGGCTCGGCGACCGCAGCCTCGGCCTCTGCCGCAGCGGACGCCGCCGCGCCTTCCGGCGCGGCTTGCTCGCTGGCGGCGTAGGCCGCGGCGGCGGCAGCCTGGTCGGCTGCCGCCTGCGTCGTCT
>JAEZDB010000296.1 GCA_023429855.1 Actinomycetes bacterium | reverse complement strand
ACCGCCTGGCCGCGCGCAGCCTTACGGCAGCGCGACGATCTGCGCCGAGCCGATGGCGAGGTTCTCGGTGAACGCGGTCACGCCGAACGTGCCGTTGAGCGCCGACGCTGCGGCAGCCGTCAGGCTGAGCTTCGCGCCCGTGAGTTCAACCTGGATCCCCGGGGTCGTCGTCTTCGCCGCCGAGAGGTCGACCTTGAACAGCGCCAGGCGCCCCACCGGCGTGCGCTCTGCGAAGAGCAGGCCGGCAGCCGGGTCGATCGTGAAGTCGCCGACGGTCAGCGTCTTACCGCCAGCCGAGAACGTCAGGCCGCCGGCGTGCGAGATCGGCGCGGTCAGCGAGATCTTGCCGCTCGGATTCGTGACGGGGAACGCGATCGTCGACCCGGCCTTCGCCTCGCCCTCCGGCGCCACGCCGACGCCGAGCTGCCGCAGCACCTCGGCCGTGCCCGAGTCGAGCGTGACCCGCGTCGCCGCCGTCTGCAGCGTCACCGTGGCCGACCCGAGCGAGTAGCCGCGGGGCAGCTTCACGCCAAGCGTCGACCGAATGGCCCCAGCTGCCGCACCGGAGAGCTTGACGCCGACCGGACCGACGACCGTGTCGAGTCCGTCGGCCGTGGTCTTCGTCTTCTTCGCGTCGAGCGTGAAGGCGGTGACCTTCGCCTTCCCAGCCGACGCCACGATGCGCGTCGGCGCGCCCTTCTTCAGCACGATGCGGAAGTTCGTCAGCGTCAGCGAGCGGCTGCCCTTCTTGAGCCTGAGCCCGCCGCTGTGATCGATCGCGTTCTTCGGTGCACCGGTGACCGGGAACCGGATCACGCCGTCCTCGTTCGGGGTGGTCTTGACCGGGGTGACCGAGATCCCGGCACTCTTGAGCGCCTTGGCGGCCTTACTGGCCAGGGCGAGGTCGGTGTAGCCGCCTGCCGGAGTGGCAGCAGCAGCGGTGGCGGGGACGGCGAGCACGAGGCCGGCCGAGAGAGAAAGCATGCGCTTCATCGGAGCCCTCCTAGGAGCGTGGGTGGCGGTTCGCAGCCGGCGGAGGCCGGCTCGGCAGCGTTCCGCGCCGACCCGGCGGGTCGGATGCGATCCGCTTGCCGTTGGCGCGTTGCCGCTTTCGGTGACCCTGCGGTGCGGCTGCCGCGTAGAGGAGTCGATGACCCGTCCGATGACCCCGCACTCGCCCGCGAGCGGGCCCACATCCGATGCGTCGGGCGACTGCGTAGTGCCTGTTGACATGTCAGCGACCGCGAATGCGCTTCCTAGTAGCGTTGCCACATCGGCGGAGCACGCGCTCCGCCCTGCGAGACCAGCCGTGCCCCACGACAACCGCGGGGGACGCCCCGCCCTTGTGCCCTCCCTGCCCGCCGCCGCCGACCCCAGCACCGAAGAGCTCCAGCAGCTCAGCACTGCGCGGCGCAGACCCCTCGAGCGCTTGCGTGCGGCGTCCAGCGATCACGCCGAGCGGCGCATCGCGCGTCGTCTGGCGCGGCGCGATCCGGCAGCGCTCGCCGAGGTCCACGAGCTCACGGGGCGCGCAGCGTTCTCCGTGATCCTCGGCATCGTTCGGGATCGCGGCCACGCCGAAGACGTGCATCAGCAGGTGTACGCCGAGGTATGGCGCCGCGCCGACCAGTTCGACGCCTCGCGCGGGAGCCTGCTCACCTGGGTGCTCACGATCGCGCGCAGCCGCGCGCTCGATCACCTGCGCCGTCGCACCGACCAGCCGACCGACACCGACGTGCTCGTGGCGATCGGGGGCGGTGCCGAAGACCGCGCCTACGACGACGTCATCGACCGCGCCCTCATCGGCGAAGCGCTGTCGCGCATCCCCGACCGAGAGCGCGAACTGCTGCGCCTGCGGTTTTGGGAGGGCCTCAGCCAGACCGAAATCGCTGAGCGCACCGGGCAGCCGCTCGGTACCGTGAAGTCTCGGATGCTCGCCGGCCTGCGCAACCTTAAGGTTCAACTTGAAGCTGAGGGTGCGGCATGATCGACGACCGCGACCTGCTCCGCCACCTCGAAACCGGCGGCGACGAGCTGTACGAGCGCGTCGAGCCACCGGCGCTCGACCTCGACGCCATTACCGGGGCCTCGTCTGCGACCGGGCCTCGAGCCGCCCGCACCTGGAGCCTCCGGCCCCGTGTCGCGCTCGGCGGCGCCGCCGCGTGCCTCGCCAGCGGTCTCGCGTGCGGTGCGCTGCTCTTTGGCGGCACCACTGCCGTGCCGCAGGGGCCCGTCGTCGCATCGACGGCCACCACGCCCTCGTCCCCACCTCGCACCAGGCAGGTCACGCTCGCGCGCTTCAACGCCGCGGCACCCGTCAAGGCCACGGCCCAGGTCAACGTGTTTACCGCGACCGACGGTCGCACGGTCGACCTGCGTGTGGAAGGCATGCCGCCGACGCGCAAGGGCCAGTTCTACGAGCTCTGGGTGCTCGGCGACGCCGGCAAGATGATCTCGCTCGGCGTCGTCCGCGTCAACGCCGACGGCACGGCACGAGCACGCATGCCGCTCCCGGTGTCGCTGCGGCGGTTCCCGGTCTTCGACCTGTCGCTTGAGCCCGGCGACGGGAACCCGCAGCACTCGGGGAACTCGATGCTGCGCTCGGCTGCCGTCATCTGAGGGCGCCGGACGCGGGGTTTTCTCGCTGCCCGTGCGTGGCCAGTGTGAGCCGCGCACAGGTCGTCATCCAGACGCGCAGGCGCCGGCGTAGTGCGTGCAACCGGCCGTCGAGGTCGGCCTTGCATCACCAGCGAGCCCCACTTGGAGCGTCCATGTCCACTGTTCTGCGTCGTCCCCGTCTCACTGTCGCGATCGCCACCGGCGCGGCCATGCTCGGCGGCACGGCCGCTGTAGCGCCTGCCGCGAGCGCCGCGCCCGTTACCGGCGTCTCCACCGCCGTCGCCCCCGACGCCGGCCTCGTCTCCGGCCTCACGAGCCTCGGCGCCACCGTCCGCCTGACGGGCGCCGGGAGCGCCGACAGCGCGGGTCGCTTCGTGTTCCCCGTTACCGGCGGCGACCTCTCGGCCGACCTCAAGGGCCGCGTCAACCACACCGGCGGGATCGAGTTCAAGGCGAAGTCCGGCATCAAGTTCGGCATCCGGTCGTTTGTGATCGACACCCGCAAGTCGCCGCAGCTCACCGCCGAACCGACGCTCGGCGGCTACGGCCTCGGCATTCGCGTCCCCGTCGCCGACATCGGCGGCGTCGGCGTCACGAGCGCCCCGCCCGCGACCGTCGTGACCGGACAGCTGACGCTCACCGACATCGGCGCGCTCTACATCAACCTCTTCCTCGGCAAGGCCGCCGTGAAGAAAGGCACCGTGTTCGGCCAGGCCGAGGCGACCGTCACGCTCGGCGCCGCCTCGTAACCGGGCTGCGCGCGGTCCGCGGCGCCCGCCTCAGCGGCGGGCGGCGCGGATCTCGCGGTCCGTCTCGCGCTTGACGTCGCGTTCCTTGATCGCCTGGCGCTTGTCGAAGCGGTCCTTACCGCGAGCGAGGGCGACTTCCACCTTGACGAAGCTGCCCTTGAAGTACATCCGCGTGGGCACGATCGTGAGGCCCTTCGTGTGGGTCTGCCCGGCGAGCTTGTCGATCTCGCGGCGGTGCAGCAGCAGCTTGCGCTGGCGATCGGGCGGATGGTTAAAGCGCGAGGCAGCGGCATACGGCGGGATGTGCGCGCCGACGAGCCACAGCTCGCCGTTGTGCATCGTGGCGTAGGCGTCGCGCAGGTGCGAGCCGCCCTCGCGCAGGCTCTTGACCTCGGTGCCGTGCAGCGCGATGCCGCACTCGAACGTGTCGAGCAGCTCGTAGCGGAACGCCGCCTCGCGGTTGCGCGTGATGTCGCGGTCGCCGGGACGCTTGCCGGCTCGTGTGGGGCTCTTCGCCATCGACAGCTCAGGTTAGGGGTTTCTTAAAGATCTCCGCCCGAGCCCGCCGCAGGCGAGCCAATCATGGCTGGTGGGCGCGAGGTCACAGATCGCCGCCAATAGCCACCGGCCGCAGGTCGACCTTGCCGCGGAGCACGTCGAGCCGCTCGACGACGACCTCGGCCTTGTCGCCGAGGTGGATCGTGCGGCCGCTGCCGTCGGCTGAGAGGACCGTGCCTTCGGGGTTGAGTTCCCACCAGTCGCCGCGCAGGCTGCGCAGCGGCACCATGCCGTCGAAGCCGCTGCCGAAGTTCACGAACAGCCCGGCCTGGATGATCCCGGTCACCTCGCCGCGCCACACGTCGCCCCAGCCGCCGCCCGCCAGGTACTCGCGCAGCAGCATCGCCTTGGCGATGCGGTCGGCTTCACGCTCGACCGCCATCGACGCCCGCTCGAGATCGGAGCAGTGCTCGGCCAGCTGCGCGAGCGGATCGTCTTTGTCGACGTCGTCCTTGCTTCCGGCTCCCTGGCCGCGGCTGCGCTCGGTGTCGGTCTCAGGGCCGATCTTCGCGCGGCCCTGCTCGGCGAGCTCGAGCACGGCGCGATGGCAGACGATGTCGGGGTAGCGGCGGATCGGCGACGTGAAGTGGCAGTAGTGGCGCAGGCCGAGGCCGGCGTGGCCGACGTTCACGGGCGAGTAGCTCGCGAGCTTCAGGGCACGCAACACGAGCAGCGGCAGGGCGAGGTGGCCGCGGCCCGCGCGTCGCACCGTCTCGCCGATGATCCGCGAGCACTCCGCGACGATCGCGGCTGCCTGCGGCGGCGTCATCGATTCCGGCAGCGGCGGCCCCTGGATGCCGAGCGAGAGCAGCTGATCGACGAGCCGCTCGGCGCCGGCCGCCTCGGGCAGCTCGTGGATGCGGTACATCCCGGGGGCACCGGCGGCGTCGAGGATCCGCGCGACCTGCTCGTTGGCGAGCACCATGAGCTGCTCGATGAGCTTGTGCGACTCGGTGTGCTGGCTCGGGCGCTGCGAGGTGACCTGGCCCTGCGGGTCGAACTCGAACTCCGGCTCGGGAATGTCGAGCTCGAGCGCCTGCGGGCGCTGACGCGTGAGGTCTTGGGCGACCTTGCGCGCGACGGCAAGCGGCTCGGCCCACGGGTCCCGCGCCTGCGCTTTGCCCTCGAAGATCTCGTCGACGTCTTCGTAGGTGAGCCGCATGTCGGAGCGGATCGTTGAGCGGTAGACCTCGGCGCTGACCGGGATGCCGTCGCTGACGACCATCTCGATGGTCACCGCGCGGCGGTCGACGCCTGGCACGAGCGAGCAGGCGTCGTCGGCAAGCTGCGGCGGCAGCATCGGCGCCACGAAGCCCGGCACATAGGTCGACGTTGCGCGTTCACGGCCAGCCCGGTCGACGATGCTGCCCTTCGGGGCGAAGCTCGTGACGTCGGCGATGTGCACGCGGATGAGCGCGCCCTGCGGGTGCACCTCGGCAGAGATCGCGTCGTCGAAGTCCTTCGCGGTCTTCGGGTCGATCGTGAAGGTCGGCAGGTCGGTCAGATCGCGGCGTGTGGCTGCGGCCGGGTCGGGCGCGCGGACGGCATCGGCGGCGGCCTGCAACGTGCGCTCGTCGTGGACCGGCGAGTAGTCGCGCTCGCGCAGCAGCGCCGAGATCACATCGGCGGTGATCTCCGCACGACCGAGCGTCTCGACGACCTGCGGCACACCCGCCTTGTCGGGGACGACGAGGACGAGGTCGCCCTCCTCTCCTCCATCGCGCCCGAGGACGATGCGGTCGCCGCCGTCGAAGAACGGCTCGGCGACGACGAACTTGCCCTGCACGCCGATCACGCAGACCTGGCCGCCGTCGGCGCGGCGCCGCGGCCCGCGCTTCGCCGGCGAGCCGTCGTCGTTGCGGCGCGGCCGGTCGTCGTGGCCG
>JAEZDB010000277.1 GCA_023429855.1 Actinomycetes bacterium | reverse complement strand
GTCGGCGGCCAGCAGCAGCTCGTCGTGGTCGCGGCTGTGCCGCTCGCGGGTCGCGATGCCGCCGCTGGCGGTCATCCGGACGCCGTCGATCGCGCGGTCGGCGCGCAGCACGTTGGCGAAGTGCACGGCGCGCGCATGGGCCTGGTCGGCCGTCGCCCCTGGCATGACGACGGCGAACTCCTCCCCGCCGACGCGCGCGATCAGGTCGGTCGCGCGGCAGCAGCTCAGCAGGAGCTCGGCGAACCGGCAGAGCGCCTCGTCGCCGACGGCGTGGCCGTAGGTGTCGTTGATCGCCTTGAAGTGGTCGACGTCGAGCATCAGCACCGACAGCGGCGCGTCGTGCGCCGACGACGCCTCGAACTGGCGAGCGAAGCTGCGCTCCAGGCTGCGCCGGTTCAGCAGGCCCGTCAGCGGGTCGGTGGCCGACGAGTGGCGCAGCGAGCCGATGGTCGTGCCGAGCGTCTCGGCCAGCGCCCGCACGGTGCCGACCACGACCGCGCCGACGAGGAACACCACCACGTAGTCGGCGAGCTCCAGGCCGGGGCCTGAGGCGCTCGTCGCGGCGACGAAGCACCCGATCACGCTCAGCAGCGAGAAGACGACGAGCTCCACGCGCGACAGCAGGTACGCGGCGCCGAGCAGCGGCCAGATGTAGAACATCGGAACCGTCACGACGCCCTCGAACGACGCCGCGAGCGCCGTGATCAGCGCGATCGACGTGGTGATCACGCACCGCGCGAAGAGCCGGTAGGCCGGGAACGTGACCCGCGAGACCGCCGTCGCCATGGCCACCAGCGCGATGGCCGACCCGTGGACGAGGACTGGGCGGTCGGTGCTCATGAGACCAATGAGCAGGCCACCCTCGATCAAGACCGCGCCGACGAGCAGCATCGCCATCCCGAGCCGGCGCCACCGGATGATCGAGCCGGTTTCGACGGGCATCGCGGCCGGCAGCGGCCCGGTACGGGCTCCGCTCTGGGCGGGGAGGGGAATCTGAGACGGAAGTGAGTGCATAGGGGTAACCGGCCCGGCGGGAACCGGGCGCTCGACGCTGGGGACAGCAGCGCCGTAAAGCGACGGTAAACACACAGCGTGCGAACGGCAAATGCCTGCCGTCGTACATTCGTCTGCTTTTTAGAGCGTGGACTCGGGTCGACACGGGCAGCGACCGACGCGGCGCCCTGAGAACTCGGGCGGAACGTGCACTCAGCGCCCGGTGGCGGGCGGTCTGGGCTACTTCTTCGCGGTGACGCGAATCGGGGTGCTGCCACCCCAGCGCACGGAGAAGCCGCGCTTCTTGCCGTGGTGCTGCTGCACGTTCGTCATCTTGATGCGACGGACGATCTGGCGGCCCGGGGCCAAGCTCAGCTTGAGCGGACCCTTGCGCGCCTTGAAGCGCAGCTTGCCGAGCTTGTTGCCGCGCTTGCGCACGAGCACACGCATCGGGCCCTCGCAGCGCACGGTCGCGCTCTGGCACTGGATGCGCACGCGCAGGCCCTTGCCGTGATTGCTCCAGGCGAGGGAGACGGCGAGCTTGGCTTGGCCGTCGGCGCCGATCACGGCGGAGTTCGGCTTCGGCTTGCCCGACGTCGCCGGCGCGGAGGCCGAGGGGCGGTTCGACGAGGCTGCCGTGACGGTGTCGTTCGTCTCCGCCGACTCGGCAAGTTCGGACTCGTCGGGGCCGGTGGTGAAGCTCGTCGTACGGCTGATGCGCACGGTCTGGCCGCTGGAGCTGGTCGTCTCGGCTTCGACGCGCAGGTTGTAGACGACGCCTTCCTTGAGCGGCGACGTCGGGATGAGGATCGCCCCGCCGTCGAGGTAGCGGCCGGACCGCGGGCTGTTGGCGTCGACCCAGCGCAGCGGCGCTTCGCTGCCGTCGTCGGACGCGGTAAGCGTCGCGGAGCGGACCGCGACGTTCGGGAAGCGCTGCGGGCCGACGGCGTAGACGTAGATGTGCGGCCCGGTCTTGGTGCCCTGCGGGATCCCGAACTCTTCGCCCGGCGTGAACGGCGCTTCGCGCGCGACCTCGGCCGGCCGCACAAACTGGCCCGTGCCGGGGGCGGTGATCAGCCTGATGTCGTCGCCCATGCCACCGGGACGCTCGCCGAGCGTGACCATGCAGGCGTAGTTGCCGCTGACGCCGATGCCCGTCTGCGTGAGCCACGGGTGCAGGACCTGGAACTCGTGGAACGGCGCGTACTTCCACGGGTTCGACGTGAACCCGGTGGTGTTGCGGGCCAGCACGGCCTTGGTGCCGTAGAACGCGCCCTCGCTCGTGAAGCCCGCGGCGCCGGCGCTCTCGTTGTGCGTGAGGACGCTGTTCTGGTTCATGTAGAGCGCGTGACGCACGCACCCGTTCTCCAGCGGCTTGCTCGTGGTGAGCGCGTCGATGCCAGCCATCTGGCGCTCGTAGTTCACGGCACCGAGGATGCTGCGCGCGTCGCCGCTTGCGGTAGCGACGGGGATGCTCGCCAGGGTGGCGATACCCGCGAGCGAGGCGTACGCGCGCCGGCGGCTCACGCGATCTGCTCCAGGCGACCGACGATCTCGGCGGCGTGACGTGAGTAGAAGGTGATGTCGAAGACCGTGTCGAGATCCAGGCCAGCGCAGCGCTCGTCGGCGGCAGCTAGCTCGCGCAATGGGGTGCGGGTGTCCCACGCGCGCTGGGCGAGTTCCTGCGCGACACGATAGGCGTCGTCCCGGACGAGGGGGTGATCTGGGTTGTTGATCAGCGCGAGCAGCAGGCGCTGGCTGAACATCGCGCCGTAGGTGAGCTCGATGTTCTCGCGCATGCGGTCAGAGTGCACGACCATGCCGTCCGCGAGGCGGAGGGCGAGGGACTGGGCGTAGTCGAGGAGGATGGTCGCGTCGGGGAGGATCACGCGCTCAGCACCGGAGTGGCTGATGTCGCGTTCGTGCCAGAGTGCGACGTTTTCGACGCCGGCCTGCGCATACCCTCTGAGCACGCGTGCAAGACCGGTGATCCGCTCGCTCGTGATCGGGTTGCGCTTGTGCGGCATCGCGCTCGAGCCCTTTTGGCCCTTCTTGAACGGCTCCTCGACCTCGCGCACCTCGGTGCGCTGCAGGTGGCGGAACTCGGTCGCGAAGCGCTCGAGGCCGGCGCCGGCGAGCGAGATCGCCTGCAGCACCTCGGCGTGGCGGTCGCGCGGGACGACCTGCGTGGAGACCTGCTCGGACTTCAGACCCAGGCGGGCGAGGACGCGCGCCTCGTAGTCGGGGCTGGTCGCGGAGTATGTGCCGACGGCGCCGGAGATTGCCCCGACCGCAGCCTGCTCGAACGCGCGCTCGAGGCGCTCCACGTTGCGGTGCGCCTCGAAGGCGTAGCCGGCGAGCTTGATGCCGAAGGTGGTGGGCTCGGCGTGGACGCCGTGCGTGCGGCCGGTGCAGAGCGTGTCGACGTGGGTGCGCGCCTGGGCGACGAGCGCGTCGCGGTAGGCCTTGGCGCCCTTGATCACGAGGGCGCCGGCGTCGCGGATCTGCAGCGCAAGGGCGGTGTCGAGCACGTCGGACGACGTGAGGCCGAAGTGGATCCAGCGGCCGGCCTCGCCAAGCCCGTCGCTGAGGACGTCGACGAAGGCAGCGACGTCGTGGTCGGTGACCTTCTCCCGCTCTTTCGCCGCCTCGACGGTGAAGGTGGCTCCGCGGATGGCCTCAAGCTCTGCGGGCGTGGGCCCGTCCATCTCTTCGCAGGCCGCGACTTCGACCACGCGCCAGGCTTCCATCTTGGCCTGGTCGGTCCAGATGGATCCGAGAGCCGGGCGTGTGTAACGCTCGATCACGCCCGGCATATTGACGTACGCCACCCGTCCGTGCACGGTCGTTTGTGGCAGCGCCGTGTGCTAGCCGCCGCCAAAGCCCGCAAACAGCAGGGAGTTCAGGGGCGCCAAGGCGCTGCCCCGGTTTGGGGATTCTTGTTGCAGGCGTGGCCGCAGGGCGGTGGCCGCGCCGCGCGCGTCAGTTCAGCGGCGTGCCGTCGGCGAACGGGTCGCCGGCGTCGAGCACGGCATTGGCAGCGGCGGTCCGCTCGGCCTGGGTCGGGCTCTTGCCGTCGATCCGCTTGGCGAACGTGGTGAAGGCGGGGGCCTGAGCACTCGTGAGGTAGACGGTGCCCTTGACCTTTGGCAGCCGCGCGACGGTGCGAGCGCGGCTACGCTTGCGCAGGCGGTCGAACTGCCGCTCGGTGGCGGGCAGGGCGAGGTCGACGATGACCGCGCGACCGCCGTAGCTCACGCTGTCGACGTACGCCAGCCAGCGTGCCGACTTTGGGGCCTTTAGGACTACGTAGCTCGTCAGGGCGACCGGCGCGCCGTCGGCACGGCACCCGGCGGCCTGGTAGCTCCAGCCGCCGGAGCGGCCCGAGAGGACGAACGTGCCGGTCGGCGTGCTGATCCGGCTGTGCTCGACCGGGGCGGGATCGCTGACGGGCGTGGTCGGCAACGTGCAAGTGGGCGGCACGACCGCGCTGGTGGCTGCGACGGGCGACACCGTCGGCAACGCGGCGGCAGCGATGGCGGCCACCGACGCAGCAGCGAGTCCGAGCAGTGTGCGACGCGTGCGAGAAGCCCCCATGCGGTGGACCCTAGCGCGGCGTTGGCGCCGGAGCTGCGGCGTCCAGACGGGTTGGCGGCCGCGTTCTACCGCGAGAGCGGCAGCGAGCGGCGGCTGACGAACGCCCACGCGGCGAGCGTGGCCGCGTCGGTGATCAGGCCGGTGGCCAGCAGCTCGTCGAACTCTTCGGGGGTCACCGGCCACGGCGTGATGAGGCCGACCTCCTCGGGCTCTGGCTCCGCCTCGCCCTGGGTGAGGTCGGTGGCGAGCCAGAGGTCGCAGAACTGATTCGAGATGCCGGGCGCGAAGGCGACGGCCCCAAGGTGCTTGAGGGTGCCTGCCGTGAAGCCGAGCTCTTCGCGCAGCTCGGTGCGGGCCACCGTCTCGGGGTCCTCGTCGTGCTCGGGCTGCGCGGTCGCGTCGGGCGCGCCGCTGATCGTGCCCTGGGGGAACTCGATCGACCAGGCGGCCGTCGGGTAACGCCACTGCCGCACAAGCCAGAGCAGCTCGCCGTCCCACGGCACCACGAGCGCGGCGCGGCGCTTCTCGATGACGGCGTAACTCCCGGTGAGACCGCCGGGCCGCTCGATCTCGTCCTCGCGGAGCGTCGTCCACCGGCTCTGGAAGACGACGCGGCTGGAGGTCGTCTTGATCGGCGGCTCGTCGTGCATGGAGCGGATCATCGCAGCGGCGACCCGCTCGGTCTGCCCAGACGCATCAGCGCGTCCGGGCGGTCCGGCTCGACGCCTAGACCAGCGGGTCCCGCGGCTCGCGGACGTCGCGTACTGCGACGGCGTCGACCCGGCGCGCGCGACCGTAGACGAGGAAGCCGAGCACCAGCCCGACGATCCCGACGATCATCAGGATCAGGCCGACGGTCGTGATCTCGAGTCCGCTGACGGTCGCGTCGACCGCGAAGTAGAGGATCGCGCCGAGGGCGATGAGGAAGAGCGAGCCACCGATGGTCATAGACCGACGGTACGCCTGGCTCCCCGCCGCTCGGCGGGCGGAGGTGGGCAGCGGGTGCTCAGCGCACCTTGAGGGTGCGTTTCGCGGTGCCGGTGACGCCGGCGCCGCCGTCGGCCTCGACGTTGAGCTGGACCCGCGTACCGCGCGACGCCTTCGACCGCAGTCCAGCGATGCGCACGTCGGCGGAGCGGCCGCGCCTCAGCTTCACCGTTGCGCGCAGCGTGCCGAGCTGTTTGCCGCGCGTTCCGGAGACCTTCACCCGGAGCTTGACCCGCAGCGCCCGGCCGGAGCGGTCGGTCACACGCAGCAGTACGCGGCCGCGCGTGTCGACGCGAAGTTGCGTGAGCTTCAGCCGCGGTTGCGACGTCTGCCCGCCGCTCTGCCCGCCGCCGTTGCCGCCCGAGCCGGGCTGCTGCTGGCCGCTCCCGTGGCCACCCGGACCGGGCTGCTGC
>JAEZDB010000272.1 GCA_023429855.1 Actinomycetes bacterium | reverse complement strand
GTCGCCCGGCAGCTACCAGCTCGTCGAGGCCCTGTTCGGGCAGGGCTGGGGCGGCCTGATCGGGCGCGGCCTCGGCAACGGCTTCCCCGAGCGGGTGCCGTTCGCCTACTCCGACTTCATCCTCTCCACCATCGGTGAGGAGCTCGGCCTGACCGCGGTCATGGCGATCGTGCTCTGCTACGGCCTGATCGTGGAGCGCGCGCTGCGCATCGCCCTGATCTCGCGCGACGGGTTCGGCAAGCTCATGGCGGTCGGCCTCGGGGCGATCTTCGCCCTCCAGGTCTTTGTCGTCATCGGCGGCGTGACCGGGCTGATCCCGCTCACCGGACTGACCACGCCGTTCCTCTCCTACGGCGGCTCGTCGCTCGTCCTGAACTTCGTCCTCGTGGCGCTGCTGCTGCGCATCAGCGACGCCGGTCGCCGGCCCGCGCCCGCCCCGGCGCCCGCGCTCGACGACGCCCCGACCCAGGTGGTGCGGCTGTGAACGATCCGCTGCGGCGACTGGCCGCGTTCGCCGCCCTGCTGCTGTTCGCCGTGGTGGCCAACCTCACCTGGGTGCAGGTCGTGCGCAGCGACGACTACAACGGTCGCGCCGGCAACACCCGGCAGCTGCTCGCGGAGTACGACCGGCAGCGCGGACCGATCTACGTCAAGCGCGTCGCCGTCGCGGAGTCGAAGGAGACCGACGACCGGCTGAAGTACCTGCGCGTCTACCCGATCGGCCCGTCGTACGCGCCGATCACCGGCTACTACTCGCTCGTGTACGGCGCCACCGGCATCGAGCGCGCGGCCAACGGCGTGCTCTCCGGCAGCGACGACCGCCTGCTGGTCGACCGCGTGGAGCAGCTGCTGGCCGGGCGCAAGCCGCAGGGCGGCAGCGTGGTGCTCACCGTCGATCCGGCGGCGCAGCGCGCGGCCTACCAGGGCCTGAACGGCCGCAAGGGCGCGGTCGTCGCGATCGAGCCGAGCACCGGCAGGATCCTCGCGCTCGCGACGTCGCCCTCGTACGACCCGTCCCGGCTCAGCGTGCACGACACCGACGACATCACCGCCGCCTACGAGGAGCTCGACGACGACCCCGCGAAGCCGATGCTCAACCGTGCGCTCGCCGAGGTGTATCCGCCCGGCTCGACGTTCAAGGTGGTCGTGGCCGCGGCGGCGCTGACCAGCGGCCGCTACACGCCCGAGACCGTGATCCCCGCGCCGAAGCAGGTCCGGCTGCCCAACAGCACGGCGACCATCAGGAACTTCGGCGGCTCCTCGTGCAGCCGCAGCGGGAAGATGACGCTGGCCGACGCGCTGCGGATCTCGTGCAACACCGCGTTCGCGCTGCTCGGCGAGAAGCTCGGCGCCGACGCGCTGCGCGCGCAGGCCGAGGCGTTCGGCTTCAACGAGTCGTTCGACGTCCCCATGGGCAGTGCTGCCTCGGTGTTCCCGGAGGAGCTCGACCCGGCGCAGACCATGCAGGCCGCCATCGGGCAGTACGACGTCCGCGCCACGGCGCTGCAGATGGCGCTGGTCTCGGCCGCCGTCGGCAACGACGGCGTCCTGCAGAAGCCCTACCTGATCGACGAGGAGATCGCGCCCGACCTCGCCGTGCTCGACAAGACCTCGCCGAGCGAGTTCGGCGAGGCCGTGTCGCCGCAGGTCGCGGCCGACCTGCGCGAGATGATGGTCGGCGTCGTCGAGAACGGCTCCGGCCGCGCGGCGCGCATCAGCGGGGTCCAGGTCGCCGGCAAGACGGGCACCGCGCAGCAGGGCGAGGGGGAGCCGCCGCACGCGTGGTTCACCTCCTTCGCCCCGGCGCGGGGGGCGAAGGTCGCGGTCGCCGTGATCATCGAGGACGGCGGCGGGTCGACCGAGGCCACCGGCGGCGCGCAGGCCGCGCCGATCGCGCGGTCGGTGATCGAGGCGGTGCTGAAGTGACGAACGACCACGACCACGACGACGACCAGACCCGGATCCAGAGCACCGCAGGCACGGAGGAGCGCCCGATGGACCAGCAGCGACGACTCGGCGACCGCTACGAGGTCGGCGAGCTGCTCGGCCGCGGCGGCATGGCCGAGGTGCGCACCGGCCGCGACCTGCGCCTCGGCCGCACCGTCGCGATCAAGAGCCTGCGCCCCGACCTCGCGCGCGACTCCTCGTTCCAGACCCGGTTCCGCCGCGAGGCGCAGTCCGCCGCGTCGCTGAACCACCCGAACATCGTCGCCGTCTACGACACCGGCGAGGAGCAGGCGTCCGACGGCGTCGCCGTGCCGTTCATCGTCATGGAGCAGGTCGACGGCACCACGCTGCGCGACCTGATGGCGCGCAACCGCCGGCTGCTGCCCGAGCGTGCGCTGGAGATCACCTCCAGCGTGCTCGACGCGCTGGACTACAGCCACGGCCGCGGCATCGTGCACCGTGACATCAAGCCGGCCAACGTGATGCTCACCGACGGCGGCGAGATCAAGGTCATGGACTTCGGCATCGCGCGCGCGATCGCCGACACCCAGTCCACGATGACGCAGACCGGCGCCACGCTCGGCACCGCGCAGTACCTCTCGCCGGAGCAGGCGCAGGGCGGCGTCGTCGACCAGCGCAGCGACATCTACTCGGCCGGCTGCATGCTCTACGAGCTGCTCACCGGTCGGCCGCCGTTCGTCGGCGAGTCGCCGGTGTCGGTGGCCTACCAGCACGTGCGCGAGAACCCGCTCCCGCCGTCGCAGGTCGATCCCGACGTCCCCGCCGGCGTCGACCAGATCGTCATGAAGTCGCTCGCCAAGAACCCCGACAACCGCTACC
>JAEZDB010000076.1 GCA_023429855.1 Actinomycetes bacterium | reverse complement strand
GGCCGAGGCCGCGCCGCGGTCGGTTCATCGTTGAGGGTGCGGGGACCGGGACGTGGACCCCTGAGAGAGCGCCTTCGTGCATGGAGGGAAACCGCCTGTTGCTGGGACCCGGTAGATCTAAACCGGGCGCCGAAGGCATTTCAGAACGGGGTTTCGAAATCCGGTCGAGGCCGGGCTGGCGACGCGTCGGGGCGACGCCCGCCAGTCAGAGCGTGGAGACCACGACGGGCGCAGTCACCGCGCAGGTGGCGCCCTGCAGCCCGAAGCTCACGCGGATTCCTGCTGCGGCGCCGAGGAAGATCGTGGTCCCGCCCGCGCTCGTGACCATCACGCCCTTGTCGGGGAAGCGCACGATCCGCGCGCCCGTGTTGGCCGACTGCTGAATCGCGAGCCGCTTGGACTCGCTGGTGCCCGGGCCCAGCCAGGCCCCGCCGGCGCCGTCGATGTCGCTGCGCGGCGAGGAGAGCGTCGCACCGTCGGCGTCGGCCTCGGCGTACAGCGAGAACACGTCGGCCGTGCCGCCAGAGGTCGTGGCGACCCCGGAGACGCAGCGTCCGACGAGCCGCACGCCGTCGCGCTCGACGAGCACCTTCGGCGGATCACCGGGCTGCATCTTGAGCGACACCGTGAACAGCGCATCGGAGCGGGCGAAGTCGCTCGCTGGGCGGCCGCCCAGCCGGTCGGCATCGCCTGCCGTCGCGGCCGTGCCAGCGCGGTCTGCACGTTCGGCCGTGGCCGCGGTGCCGGCGCGATCGGCGGTGGCAGCCCGCTCAGCCGTCTTGGCGGCGGTCGCGGCCGTGGCGGTGCCCGCGGTCGCAGCGCGGGGAACGACGCCGAGCGTCTCCTCGTTGATCTGCCCGCCCGTCAGCGCGTCGTTGGCGATGTCGCCGCCCTTGATCGACTTGTTCCGGATCTCCGTGCTGCCAACGCTGTTCTTCGCGATCTTCGTGGCCGCGACCACGCTGCCGGTGAGCGCGAGGAACAGCGCCACGGCGGCCACGGCCATCGCTGGCGAGGGCGGGCGACGAAGCGATCGCCTCATGCGGCGAGCCTACTCGCCAACTCCCGGCTTGCAAGGCGAATCGACCAGCCGGTCGTCGATGCAAAGGATCGTTCAGATTCGTCGGCCCCCACGCTGGCTCGCGCACGGAATCGCCAGATTCGCTGGTTTCGATTATCTAAGTCGGCTACACTTAGATCCATGCAGGCCGATCGCTTTACTCTCAAGTCGCAGGAGGCGCTTGCCCGCGCGGCAAGTCTCGCGAGCGACCACCACAATTCCGAGGTCTTCCCCGAGCACCTCCTCGGGGCGCTGCTCGAGCAGGACCACCCGCTCGTCGATGGCGTGCTTCGCAAGCTCGACGCGTCGCCCGAGTCGTTGCGCACGGAGACGACGTCGGCGATCGACGCGCTCCCGACGCTGAGCGATCCGCGCGAACCCACGACCAGCCGCGACCTCCTCGAGGCGCTGCGCGGCGCCGACAAGCTGGCCCGCGAGCTGGGCGACCAGTACGTGTCGACCGAGCACCTGCTGATCGCGCTGTCGTCGCGGAAAGACAAGGCCAGCAAGCTGCTGAACGCCGCGGGCGCCACGCCCGACGCGCTCCGCCAGGCGGTGCAGGAGGTGCGCGGCGGCAAGCCGGTCACCGATCAGGCGCCCGAGGAGAAGCTCGAGGCCCTGGAGCGCTTCGGCGTCGACCTCACCGCGCGCGCTGAGAACGGCGAGCTCGATCCGGTGATCGGCCGCGACGACGAGATCCGCCGCGTGATCCAGGTGCTGAGCCGCCGCACGAAGAACAACCCGGTGCTGATCGGCGAGCCGGGCGTCGGTAAGACGGCGATCGTCGAGGGCCTCGCCCAGCGCATCGTCTCCGGCGACGTGCCCGAGTCCCTGAAGGACCGGCGCGTCGTGTCGGTCGACATCGGCGGCATGCTCGCCGGCGCGAAGTACCGCGGCGAGTTCGAGGAGCGGCTGAAGGGCGTGCTCAACGAGGTCAAGGAGGCGGCCGGGCAGATCGTGATGTTCATCGACGAGCTGCACACGATCGTCGGCGCGGGCGCCGCCGAGGGCGCGGTCGACGCCGCGAACCTGCTCAAGCCGATGCTGGCTCGCGGTGAGCTGCGCGCCGTCGGTGCGACGACGCTCGACGAGTACCGCCAGCACATCGAGAAGGACCCGGCGCTCGAGCGGCGCTTCCAGCCGGTGCAGGTGCCCGAGCCGTCGGTCGAAGACACGATCGCGATCCTCCGCGGTCTCAAGGAGCGCTACGAGGTCCACCACGGCGTCCGGATTCAGGACTCCGCGCTGATCGCTGCCGCGACCCTGTCGCACCGCTACATCGCCGACCGCTTCCTGCCCGACAAGGCCATCGACCTGATCGACGAGGCCGGCTCGAAGCTGCGCATCGAGATCGACTCGATGCCGGAAGAGATCGACGAGGTGGAGCGCCACGTGATGCAGCTCGAGATCGAGCGCGCGTCGCTGGAGCAGGAGTCCGACGACGCGTCGATCGAGCGCCTGCAGGGCCTCGATGCCGAGCTGGCCGAGGCCCGCGAGCAGCTGTCGGGCATGAAGGCGAAGTGGCAGGCCGAGAAGGACCTGCTCACGAGCGTCGGCGAGGTTAAGGAGCAGCTCGAAGCGCTGCACCGCGAGCTCGAGCTTGCCCAGCGCAATGCGGATCTGCAGCGCGCCGGCGAGCTGCGTTACGGGCTGATCCCGGAGAAGGAGAAGGAGCTGGCGAGCGCCGAGGCCAAGGTGGCCGAGGCGGGTGGCGGCTACCTCAAGGAGGAGGTCGACGCGGCCGACATCGGCGAGATCGTCGCCCGCTGGACCGGCATCCCCGTGAGCCGGCTGCTCGAGGGCGAGGTCGAGAAGCTCGTCCACATGGAGGAGCGTCTGCACGAGCGGGTGATCGGCCAGGACGAGGCCGTGCGGGCGGTGTCGGATGCGCTGCGGCGGAGCCGCGCCGGCCTGCAGGACCCGGATCGCCCGATCGGCAACTTCCTGTTCCTCGGGCCGACCGGCGTCGGCAAGACCGAGCTGGCGCGTGCGCTGGCGGAGTTCATGTTCGACACGCAGGACGCGATGATCCGGATCGACATGTCGGAGTACATGGAGAAGCACGCGGTTTCGCGGCTGGTCGGTGCGCCTCCCGGCTACGTCGGCTACGACCAGGGCGGCCAGCTGACGGAGGCCGTGCGCCGTCGGCCGTACTCGGTGGTGCTCCTCGATGAGACGGAGAAGGCCCACCCGGACGTGTTCAACATCCTGCTGGAGCTGATGGACGCCGGTCGCCTGACCGACGGACAGGGCCGCACGGTCGACTTCCGCAACGTGGTGCTGATCATGACCTCGAACATCCCCGGCGGCCGGTTGGGCGCCGAGGGCCACTTCCGGCCGGAGTTCATCAACCGCATCGACGAGATCGTCGAGTTCCATCCGTTGGCGCGTGAGCAGATCACGGGCATCGTCGACATTCAGGCGCAGCGCCTGGTCGAGCGGGCGACGAAGGAGCGCGGCGTGCACGTGACGCTCACCGACGAAGCGAAGACCCTCCTCGGCGACCTCGGCTACGACCCGGCCTACGGCGCCCGCCCGCTCAAGCGCGTGGTGCAGCAGAAGCTGGCGAACCCGCTGGCGCTCGGCCTGCTCGACGGCACGTTCCGCGAGGGCGACGAGGTCGTCGTCATCGAACGCGACGGGGTGCTCGTGCTCACGAGCGGCGACCGCGAAGCGATCGCGCGCACGTAGAGCCTCCAGCCTCCGGCAGACTGTGGCCTCTCGGATGGCGGCCACTCAGGCGTCCAGTGAACGCCAGCCGTTCGCCTGACGAGGCCCTCGCGCAGCAGATCTCGTTCGCGCGCGACTGGTTTAGGCCTCCGGGCCGGGCCAGTTGCGCGCGGACGGGAGATGCAAGCGAGGGTCCGTCAGGCGAACGGCCGCTGGCCCGTCGCCGGGGAGAGGGGCGACGGGACCGGGCGGTTCCGGATGGTGTGGAGAAGTTCGAGCTTCTCGTCGTCCGCGGTGCGTGGCCGGACCTGGAGGCCGGCGACGCGGAGCGCGCGCACCGCTGGGACGGCGAGGGTACGTGGCTCGTGCGCGAACGACGAGAAGAGTTTGGGGCCGAGTCCGGAGCGTGGGGACAGTCACGCTCC
Source organism: Actinomycetes bacterium (assembly GCA_023429855.1). Taxonomy (GTDB): domain Bacteria; phylum Actinomycetota; class Thermoleophilia; order Solirubrobacterales; family Solirubrobacteraceae; genus JAGIBJ01. The sequence goes on along the minus strand of JAEZDB010000076.1, from coordinate 6,532 downwards.
GGAGCCAGTGGACAGAGCCCAGAGGGCGCTTGGGGACGGCGTCAGCTTCCCAGAGTTCAGTGTGATGGGCAACACATATTGAGCAGGGCTCAATAGGTCCCTCCAGAGCGTCACGGGGACGCGGACGCGCCCGTCGCCGAGCGCAGACGTCGTCGACGTACCGCGGTGGCGGGACACGCGGACCGGCGGGCGCAACGGCGCGTTCCGGGTACCATCGCGGGCATGCGACGCGGGGCCATGGTGGGAGCGGTGCTTGCGGGCGCGCTCGCCGTCGTCGGCGGCGCCTACGTCGGCGGCGGCGTGCTCGCACCCGAGCAGACGTCGGCGCAGGAGGTGGCGGCGCCGTCCCTGTTGCCGGTGAGCCGGCGGGCCGACCCCTCGCTGGATCGCTATTCGCGAACCAGCAGGCCGCAGACGTCGCTGCACGGCATGAACGGCGCGCAGGAGTGGCTGTCGGCGAGAGCCCAGCCGCTTGTCGCCCACGACTCCGACCCGACGGTCAGCCTCAACACGACCGGCTGGGCAACGAGCCCGCAAGTGGCCGTCTACGTGAACGCGACGGGCGTCAACCTGTACAACCGCGCGCAGCTACACGACGCGGCGCGGTGGCTGGTGCGCAAGGGCAGGACGCCGGTCCGCGTCGATGGCTGGCGGATGCTCGACGTGCGCGTCCCCGAGGCGCGCCGCTGGTGGCTCTACGGCAGCGACGGCAAAGCCAGCTGTCTGCCGGAGCGTGCGCGACGCGCGGTCCTTGACCTGATCGCCTGCGGCTACCGCGGCCTGTGGGTCGACAACGTCCTGACCGTCCCGTCGCAGTGGTTCCGTCCCGATCCGGGCATCGACGCCGCGAGCTGGGGCGAGGGCGTGGTCGCTCTGCTCAGCGAGCTGCGCACGGCGCTCCCCGCGGGCGTGCCGTTCACGATCAACGCGCACTGGACCGACGTCGACTTCCCTTACGCGACGAACCTCGGCCTCAATTTCGAATCGCCGCTGGTGCGGTCGGCGCGTCTCGCGGACCAGCTCGTGATCGAGGGCGGCGCGATCGACCCGGGGCTCCAGTACGCCGCCCCGGCTGATCAGCAGTGGTCGTATCGGCGGCTGCTCGCCTACGCCGAGGCGATGCACGCCGCGGGCGTGCGTCTGCAGTGGGAGAAGACGAGCAGCACCGACCTCACGAGGAACGCCCCGAAGCTCGGCCGGCTCGCCTCCTGCCTCGACGGCGACTACGTACGCCGGCAGCCCGCGTGGCGCCAAGGCGACGCGGCGTGGCGAGCCCACGTGCGCACGGCCGCGTTCAATCTGGCCTCAGCGCTGCTCGTCGTCGATCGCCCAGGCGACTCGGTCGGCGACATGTGCGAGTACCCGGGGCGCGGGTGGAAGGGCTATGGCGTCGATCTAGGACCCGCAATGGCGCCGCGCGAGGAGGCTGCCGGGGCGATCGTGCGCCGGTTCGGCCTCGGGTTCGTCGCCGTCAACCCGTCGAACAGGGACGTCGTCGTGACGATCCCCGACGGCAAGTACGCGATCAACCTCGCAAGCCTGGCGGCACCAGGCAAGAAGCGCGTCGCGACGAACCGCTTCCGCGTGCCACCGCGCTCGGCGCTGGTCGCGAAGTACTACACGCCGTAAGGCGCGAACCAGCGCTCGGCGCCCCGCTGCGGCCCAGCGCAGCTAGCTGTCGATCGTGTAGGACTGGCTGACCCAGTAGAACGACGAGGTGCTCGTGCCCTTGGTGTAGAGCGGGCGCGTGTCGTACTGCAGGCGCCACTTGCCCGGAGTGACCTTGAACGGGAAGAGCTTGCGGGGCGAGGTGCGCAGCACGCCGCAGGGGCCGCGCAGCTGACCGAGGCGGATCGACTTGACGCCGGCGGCGTCGAACTGCGTCGTCGTCGTGCCACCCGACGGCTTGGTGACCTTCTGCGTGATCGGCTTCGTGACGACCTTCTGCGCCTCGGGTGAGACGTAGTGCAGGTAGACCGACGGCTTGGTCTCGCCCAGCCCGAACCCGCTGATGACGTGCGACACGCGCATGGTCTTCGGCTCGCCGGTGTTGGGCGTGAACTTGGCCCCGGCCTTGACGATGTTGAGGAACGCCTGCGCGGAGTTGACGCCGTCGGTCGCGGTGACCGGGACCTGCGACTCGACGAGCCCGAATGCCACCTCGGGCACGAGCAGCTTGCCGCGGATCGCGCCGCTGTTGTCGGCGGTGGCCCCGGCAACCGGGTTGGTTCCGCGCGTGAGCGTGACGGCCGCCTTCGGGGTGAAGCCGCTGCCGGAGATCGATGCCTGCTCGCCCGCCAGGTAGCACTGCAGGTCGAGGCCGAGCGTGGCCGCGTGTGCGCTGCCAGCCAAGCCGGCGGTGCCAGCGGCAAGCGCGAGCGCAGCGGCGAGACACGGGCGCGGGTAAAGGAGCGGTGAACGCATCGCCCGCCGACGGTACCGGGCCGGATGGACGGACGGCGCCGTTTGTCCCCCGCGTCCGTGCGCCGCCCATGGTCATGCACCGCCGTTCACCACCTGGTCGACCGGTTGCGCGGCGGTCGGCGCGGCCGGGATCGGATACAACGAGTGCAGCGGCGTTCTGCCCCACGACCCGAAGGCTCTCTCCCATGGCGACCTACCTCATGCTCTGCAAGCTCACGCCCCAGGGCACCGCGACGATCAAGAACAACCCCGAGCGCGTCCTGGAGGTCAACCGCGAGATCGAGAGCCTCGGCGCCAAGGTCACCGCGCAGTGGGCCACGCTCGGCGAGTTCGACTTCGTGAGCGTCGTCGAAGCCCCCGACACGCAGACGATCGCCCGCGTCTCGCTCGAACTGGGCTCGCGCGGCACCACGACCTACCAGACGCTTTCGGCCGTGCCGGTCGAAGAGTTCGTCAAGTCGCTTTAGGTCGTCGTGTCCCCCGAGCGGGGATGACGACATTCAGAAACGTTGCGTAGCGATACGCTCCGTGTTATGACTCGGGCTTCGTCCCATTCCACGACGCCGTTGCACGTCCCAACTGCAGCGGTCATGGAGCCCATATGTCACCTCTGTTCCTCACACGGCGCCCTCGCGGCGCCGCGCTGGTCGTCGCCTCGACGGCGGTCCTGAGCGCCGCCGGAGCCGGCCCCGCGATCGCTGGCTCCTACGAGCAGGTCACCCGCGCCAGCGGCCCGCAGGGCTCCGCGCCGTTTGACCACTGGGTCGCCCAGGGCGGCGCGAGCGACACCGGCCGCTTCGCGCTCTACAGCTCCGGTCCGGTCTTCCCGCCGCAGCACACGCTGTACGTGCGCGACATCGTGTTCAACACCACGCGCCCGCTGACCACGAACGTGTCGCGGATCTTCGGCGCGGACCGTCTCGAGACGAAAGTGCTCGCGCTGCGCAGGGTCACGCCGACCGCCGACAGCGACCAGCAGCTCATCCTGGTGCCGACCATCGGTGGTCCCGCGAAGGTGCTGGCGACCTTCGACGACATGAGCACCGTCGACGCGGCGCTCAGCGGCGACGGCAACACGATCGCGATCAGCGAGTTCAGCTACGCGACGGGCGACGCGGTCGCGTCGACCAAGCTCGTCAACCTGCGGACGAAGGCCGAGACGGCGGTCCCGACAGGCCTCAAGACGATCCGCTTCCACGAGCGGTCGCTCAGCGATAACGGCAAGGTCCTCGCGGGCTCGGTCGACCTGGAGACCGGTTTCTACTTCGCGCGCGGCCAGCTCGTGGAGACGCCAGAGAACACCGTCGTGAGCCCGAACGGCGCGCTCATCGCCTACTCGCACGCGACGAGCGCGGGCGCTTCGCCGTCGGAGCTGCAGACGAAGCGACTGTCCGACGGTCGGGTGCGCGCCTACCCGTACCCCGGCGGCGAGGGCCGCGGCGCGCTCGCCTGGATCGCGCCCGACGCGTCACGCATCGCGATCAGCTCCGACCGCGAGGCCGGCACGCCGGCGCAGGTCGTGAACCTGGCCACTGGCCAGTGGTCCACCTTCGGCGGCCCGTACGCGCTCTCGCTGCAGTGGCCGATCACCGACTCGATGTCGACGCCCGCGTCGTCGATCTCGCGAAACGGCAAGTACGCGCTGATCGACCACGCGCAGGGCAACGGCAACGGCCAGACCTCGATCGTCAACCTTGCGGGCGGCGACCTGCCGGGCAGCCAGGAGCCGCTGTCGGCCTCTACCTACGTGCGCGTGAGTCCGCTGCTCGCCTTCTGCGGCCAGCAGTCCCAGGTGTACATGGGTTACGACAAGGCCGACGCCGCCTGGCTGCCGGTACCGAAGCAGGCGCGGCTCGAAGCGTTCGTCGACGGGACCAAGGTCGTCGACCAGACCTTCGACTCCGTCGAGCCGAACGAGGACGGCACGCCGTTCGTCGCCGTGCCGATCCCGGCCGGCGCCAAGCAGGTGACCTACCGGGCCACGGTCGTCGACGGGTTCGGCAAGACGCTCAAGGACACCACCACCTCCGCGATCAACTGCCTCGGCGGCAACACGCCGCCGGCGCCCGAGCCCGAGAGCTAGGCGGACCGGCTGGTCGGCGCGCTCAGCCGCGCGCGCCGACCCTCTGGTTCACTTCATGCCGTGAAGATCCTGATCGTCGGTTCCGGTGGGCGCGAGCACGCGATCGCTCACGCCCTGTCGCGGTCGCCGCAGCAGCCCGAGCTGCTGTGCGCGCCGGGGAACCCGGGGATCCGGCAGCTGGCGCGCCAGGTCGCCTCGACGCAGGAGGTCGACGAGATCGTCGCCGTGAGCAAGGCCGAGGGCGTCGACCTCGTCGTCGTCGGGCCCGAGGCTCCGCTCGTGGCCGGCCTCGTCGACGCGCTCGCGGCTGAGGGCATCGCCGCGTTCGGCCCGTCGGCGGCCGCGGCGCGCCTCGAGGGCTCGAAGACGTTCGCGAAGGAGATCATGATCGCTGCGGGCGTCCCGACGGCCGGGCACGCCGTCGTCACGACCGTCGCCGACGGCCTCGCCGCGATCTCGTCCTACCCGGCGGTCGTCAAGTTCGACGGCCTCGCCGCAGGCAAGGGCGTCGTGATCGCCGCGACCGAAGACGAAGCCCGCTCAGCCCTCACCGACATGCTCGAGACGAAGGTCTTCGGCGACGGCGAGGTGTTTGTGGAGGACTTCCTCGACGGCGAGGAGGTCAGCCTGCTCGCGCTCTGCGACGGCGAGCGCGCCATCGCCCTCGCCCCCGCCCGCGACTTCAAGCGCGCCCTCGACGGCGACGAGGGCCCCAACACCGGCGGCATGGGCGCCTTCTCGCCCGTCCCCGGCGTCGACGACGCCACGCTCACCGAGCTCTCCGGCATCGTTCACCAGCCGATCGTCGACGAGCTCGCCCGCCGCGGCACGCCGTTCCACGGCGTCCTCTACGCCGGTCTGATGCTCACGTCGGCCGGTCCGAAGGTCCTGGAATACAACACGCGCTTCGGCGACCCCGAGACGCAGGTCGTGCTCCCGCGCCTCACGAGCGACCTCGCCGACCTGATGCAGCGCGCCTCCAAACCCGGCGGCTTGGCCGGCGCGACCCTCGACGTCGATCCGCGCCCGGCCGTCACGGTCGTGCTTGCGAGCCGCGGTTACCCGGCGTCGGCCAGCAAGGGCGACGAGATCACCGGCGTCGACGAAGCGGGCGCCGCGCCCGACACGATCGTGTTCCATGCCGGCACCCAAGGCGGCGAGGGCGACGCCACCGGACCACTCGCAACCGCCGGTGGCCGTGTGTTGGCCGTCACGGCGCTGGGGAATACCCTTTCCGCAGCGCGCGAGGCTGCGTACACTGGCCTGAGCGCGATCGCGTTCGACGGCCAGCAGCACCGCAGCGACATCGCTGCCGCCGCTGCGCAGTAGCTGTCGGCCACGCCGGACCGCGCCCCGCTCAGAGCACCGACCCACGCCGCGCGCCCAGGCGCGCTCGCCACGAGGCTCGGTGCTGCGCGCCCTCCACCGCACACCCTCCAGACCCCAGGCTCTTCCCTCATGATGTCGACCGACCCCGCCGTCCCCACGCAGACCGAATCCGCCGTCGCGGCCGCCGAGGCCGAGATCGGTCCGCTCGTCGGCATCATCGTCGGGAGCGCGTCTGACCTCGAGCTCGTCGCTCCCGCCGAGACGATCCTGCGCGACGCGGGCGTCCCCGTTGAAACGACCGTCATGTCGGCGCACCGCGACCCCGAAAAGGTCGCCGAGTACTGCAAGGGCGCTCGCACCCGCGGCCTGCGCGTGATCATCGCCGGCGCCGGCCTCGCTGCTGCGCTCCCGGGCGTGGCCGCAGCCCACACCGACCTGCCCGTCATCGGCGTGCCGCTCACCAGCCGCCTCACCGTCGCCGGCGGCCTCGACGCCCTCCTGTCGATCGCTCAGATGCCCCCGGGCGTGCCGGTCGCCACCGTCGGCGTCGACAACTCCAAGAACGCCGCGCACCTCGCCCTGCGCATCCTCTCGATCTAGCGAGAGGCGACGGCCGCGGCGCTGGCTTCGGCCGGCCGGCGCCGCACCCCACCAAGCGTGGTCCGGCGCGGCGCCGGATGGTGCGGCCGCTCGCAC
>JAEZDB010000065.1 GCA_023429855.1 Actinomycetes bacterium | reverse complement strand
GTCGGCGGGCGCGCGCTACGCGAGCTGCGCGAGAATCCCGTTGAGTGTGGCCGACGGCCGCATGATGGCCTCCACCTTGGCTTCATCGGTGCGGTAGTAGCCGCCGATGTCGGTCGGCGAGCCCTGCACGGCGATCAGCTCGTCGACGATGGCCTGCTCGTTGCTGGCAAGCTGCTCGGCGACCGGCTTGATCGCGGCGGCGAGCTCGGCGTCGTCGGTCTGCTTGGCCAGCTCCTGCGCCCAGTAGAGGCCGAGGTAGAAGTGGCTGCCGCGGTTATCGATCTGGCCGACGCGGCGGGCCGGTGACTTGTTCTCGTTGAGGAACGTGCCGGTGGCGCGGTCGAGCGTGTCGGCGAGGACCTTCGCGCGGGCGTTGCCGGTCGTCTCCGAGAGGTGCTCGAGGCTGACGGCGAGCGCGAGGAACTCACCGAGCGAGTCCCACCGCAGGTAGTTCTCCTTCACGAGCTGCTGCACGTGCTTGGGAGCTGAGCCGCCCGCGCCCGTCTCGAACAGGCCGCCGCCGTTCATCAGCGGCACGATCGACAGCATCTTCGCGCTTGTGCCGAGCTCGAGGATCGGGAAGAGGTCGGTCAGGTAGTCGCGCAGCACGTTGCCCGTAACCGAGATCGTGTCTTCGCCGCGGCGGATGCGCTCGAGCGAGAACTTGATCGCCTCGACGGGCGGCAGGATCTGGATGAGGTCGCCGGCCGGCGGGTCGTTCTCCGGCAGATACGCGTTGACCTTCTTGATGAGCTCGGCGTCGTGCGCGCGGGTCTCGTCGAGCCAGAAGATCGCCGGGGAGCCGGTCGCCTTGGCGCGGTTCACGGCGAGCTTGACCCAGTCGCGGATCGGCGCGTCCTTCGTCTGGCAGGCGCGCCAGATGTCGCCGGCCTGCACCGCATGCTCAAGCAGCGCCGTGCCCGATGAGTCGACCACCCGGACGGTGCCGGCGGCCTCGATCTCGAAGGTCTTGTCGTGCGAGCCGTACTCCTCGGCCTTCTGCGCCATCAGGCCGACGTTCGGCACCGAGCCCATCGTGGTCGGGTCGTAGGCGCCGTGGGCGCGGCAGTCGTCGAGGACCACCTGGTAGATCCCGGCGTACGACGAGTCGGGCAGCACGGCGAGCGTGTCGGCCTCGGCGCCGTCGGGGCCCCACATGTGGCCCGAGGTGCGGATCATCGCCGGCATCGACGCGTCGACGATCACGTCGGACGGCACGTGCAGGTTGGTGATGCCGCGGTCGGAGTCGACCATCGCAAGCGCCGGGCCGTCGGCGATCCCCTGCTCGATCGCGGCCTTGATCTCGGCTCCCTGGGGCAGCGCGTCGAGGCCGCCGAGGATCGCGCCGAGGCCGTCGTTCGGCGAGAGGCCCGCCTCGGCGAGCACATCGCCGTACTGCTCGAAGACGGCCGGCAGGAACGCCCGCACGACGTGGCCGAAGATGATCGGGTCGGAGACCTTCATCATCGTCGCCTTCAGGTGCACGGAGAACAGGACGCCCTCGTCCTTCGCGCGCTGGATCTGGTCCTTGAGGAAGGACTGCAGGGCGGCGACGTCGAGCACGGTCGCGTCGACGACCTCGCCCTCGAGGACCGGGATCGCGTCCTTGAGCACGGTCACCGAGCCGTCGGCGGCGACGTGCTCGACGCGCAGGGTGTCGGCGGCCGCGAGGGTGATGGACTTCTCGTTGGAGCGGAAGTCGCTCTTACCCATCGTGGCGACGTTCGTCTTGGAGTCGCTGCTCCATGCGCCCATCGAGTGCGGGTGGTTGCGCGCGTAGGCCTTGACCGACGCGGGCGCGCGGCGGTCGCTGTTGCCCTCGCGCAGGACCGGGTTTACTGCCGAGCCCTTGACCTTGTCGTAGGCGGCGCGGACGGCCTTGTCCTCATCGGTCTTGACCTCGTCGGGGTAGTTCGGCAGCGCGTAGCCCAGCTTCTGCAGCTCGGCGACGGCGGCCTTGAGCTGCGGGATCGACGCCGAGACGTTGGGCAGCTTGATGATGTTGGCCTCGGGCGTCTTGGCCAGCTCGCCCAGCTCGGCGAGGGCGTCGGGGACGCGCTGCTCAGGCGTGAGCGCGTCGGGGAAGGCGGCGAGGATGCGCCCCGCGAGCGAGATGTCGCGGGTCTCGACGTCGACACCCGCCTGCGCCGTGAACGCCTTCACGATCGGCAGCAGCGACGCCGTCGCCAACGCAGGCGCCTCGTCGGTGTAGGTGTAGATGATCGTCGATGCAGGCAACAGGTGCTCCGTCTCTCGGCCGTAGAAGTCTCGCCTGCACCCTATTGGCGGGTCGCGGCAGGCCGCGTGCACCTTGTGAACGCGTCGTCTGCCATCGAGAGGCTGGGGCGAGCGGCAGTGTGACCAACCCGTCACGCCCGCCTGGCCTTTCCACCCGCGCGCACGCGTAGACTCGGGCCTCGTGACCTCCCGCGGATCGCTTCTGATCGCCCAGATCTCGCCGCGGCCGGTCGACGACCGCCATGAGGCTGCGCGGCACGCCCGCCTCCTGGCCGACGGGCTTGCCGAGCGCGGGCACCGCGTCGTGATCGTCGCCCCGTCGCGCGACCGTGCGG
>JAEZDB010000496.1 GCA_023429855.1 Actinomycetes bacterium | reverse complement strand
CGGCACGCCTGACGCGACGACGCGGCCGCCCTCGGCGCCAGCGCCAGGGCCGATGTCGATGACCCAGTCGCTCGCCGCGATGACCTGCATGTCGTGCTCGACGACCACGACGGTGTGGCCGGCGTCGACGAGCCCTTCGAGCTGTAACAGGAGGCGCTCGACGTCAGCCGGATGCAGGCCCGTGGTCGGCTCGTCCAGCACGTAGAGCGTCTCGCCGCGGCCCCTGCGCTGCAGCTCGGTGGCCAGCTTGATCCGCTGCGCCTCGCCGCCAGAGAGCTCGGTGGCCGACTGGCCAAGCCGAAGGTAGCCCACGCCAACGCGGCGCAGCACCTCGAGCGCGCCCCGGAGCGGGGCGTGGTCGGTGAAGAAGTCGGCCGCCTCGTCGACGGTCATCTCGAGCACGTCGGCGATCGTCTTGTCGCGATACCGGATCTCCAGGGTCTTCGCGTTGTAGCGCGCGCCATGGCAGGTCGGACAGGGCGTGTACACGCTGGGCAGGAACAGCAGTTCGACCATCACGAAGCCTTCGCCCGCGCACTGTTCACAACGGCCCGTCGCGACATTGAAGGAGAAGCGGCTGGGGCCGTACTTGCGCGCCCGCGCCTGCTGCGTCGCCGCGAACAGCTTGCGGACGTGATCGAACAGACCGGTGTACGTCGCCAGGTTCGATCGCGGGGTCCGACCAATCGGTTTCTGGTCCACGCAGACGAGCCGTCTGATGCGCTCGCCCCCCTCGACGAGGCGGCCGGAAGTGAGCTGGTCGGGAACCCGCTCGAGGTCGAGCCGGTCGTCGGCCTCCTCGCCGGTCGTCGCTGCGGCCCCGCCTGCCTCGAGGCGTGCCGTCACCAGTTCCAGCAAGGCCTGGCTCACGAGGCTCGACTTGCCCGACCCTGACACGCCGGTCACCGCCGTCATCACGCCAAGCGGAAACGACACGTCGAGGTCGCGCAGGTTGTTGCGCGTCACGCCAGCCAGCCTGAGCCATCCGTCCGGCGTCCGCATCGGCCGTGCCGGCACGCGTGCCGGCTCCAGATACCGCCGGGTGTGCGATGCGGTCACCGACCGCAGGCCGTCGAGCGGGCCGTTGTAGAGCACGCGCCCGCCGCCGGTCCCGGCGTCAGGACCGACGTCGACGATCCAGTCGGCGTGACGGATCACGTCGAGCTCGTGCTCGATGACGAACAGCGAGTTGCCCGCCTCACGCAAGCGATCGAGCGCCCGCAGCAACGCTTCGGTATCCGCCGGATGCAGGCCCGCGGACGGCTCGTCCAGCACGTAGACGACGCCGAACAGGTTGGAACGGACCTGCGTGGCGAGCCGCAGACGCTGCAGCTCTCCTGGTGACAGCGTCGGCGTGCTGCGCTCCAGCGTCAGGTAGCCGAGACCGAGATCGAGCAGCACCTCGAGCCGCGCCACGGCGTCCTCGGCGATCCGTTGGGCAACGATGGCCTTCTCGGGATGATCGACTGCGAGCGGGTCCAGTGCGGGATCGCCCGTTGCGTATGGGCGCAGCGTCTGCAGGAGTGACGTCAGCGACAGACGCGAGATCTCCGCGATGTCCAAGCCCGCGAACGTCACTGCCAGGGCCTCCGGTCGCAGGCGCCGCCCACCACAGGCCGGACAGTCGGCGCCAATCAGGTAGCGAGAGACCCGCCGCTTCATCGCGGCGCTTTCGGTGCTCGCGAAGGTCTGCAGGAGATAGCGACGGGCGCCCGAGAAGGTGCCCATGTAGCTGGGATCGTCCTTGCGCTTGACGGCCCGCCGCGTCTCGGCCGGCGTGAAACCGGCATAGACCGGCACCGTCGGCGTCTCGTCGGTGAACAGCAGCCAGTCGCGATCCTTGCGCGGCAGATCGCGCCACGGCGTGTCGACGTCGTAGCCGAGCGTCACCGCGATGTCGCGGAGGTTCTGGCCATGCCAGGCCGGCGGCCAGGCGGCGATCGCGCGCTCGCGGATCGTCAGCCGATCGTCGGGCACCATCGACGCCTCGGTGGCGTCGTAGATGCGGCCCAGACCGTGACACTCCGGGCACGCGCCCTGCGGCGTGTTGGGCGAGAAGTCCTCGGCGTGCCGCATCGGCGCGCCGTCCGGATAGGTGCCGGCGCGCGAGAACAGCATCCGCAGCAGGTTGGACAGCGTCGTCACGCTGCCCACCGACGACCGCGTCGTCGGCGCGCCCCGTTGCTGCTGCAACGCGACGGCAGGCGGCAGGCCGTCGACCTCGTCGACGTCCGGGACGCCCAGTTGGTGAAACAGCCGGCGCGCGTAGGGCGACACCGACTCGAGGTAGCGACGCTGCGCCTCGGCGTAGAGCGTGCCGAAGGCGAGTGATGACTTACCCGATCCAGAGACGCCGGTGAACACGACCAGCGCGTCACGGGGAATGTCGACGTCGACGCTGCGGAGGTTGTTGGTGCGTGCGCCGCGGACGCGGACCACACCGGAGCGGGCAGCAGAAGGGACACGAGGCGCGTGCGAGCGCATGGACCACGGTCGCACCGTCACCGGAACCGCCGCAAGCGCGGCCATGCCTGGTGTTGACCTGACAAGCACGATCCGCCATCAGTGTCTCCACGTGCGCCCTGGATCGCCGCGTCTCTGGCTGTCGTGAACTGCTGCGCCACCACCAGCGACTGCTCGAGCCCGAAGGCGCCAACCCACGTACCCGCCCGCAGGCGAG
>JAEZDB010000415.1 GCA_023429855.1 Actinomycetes bacterium | reverse complement strand
CGTCGTCGAGCGCGCGGTGCGTCCGGCATCGGCCGCGCCGTCGCCGTCGACGTCCCAGCGGTAGCTGGCGCCGGTGCCTGCGTCGGCCGCGGTGAGGGTGACGGGGCCCTGCGTCTCGCCCGGGCCGGCGCAGGTGCCGGTGACCGATTCGAACGCCGCCTCGGCTGCTGGCGCGGTGCGGATGCGGTAGAGCCCGCCGACGTTCTCGTCGCCGTAGTGCATCGACCACACCGTGCCGTCGGCCTGCGGACGCGAGGTGAGGCGGTAGAAGATCGGGGCCATCGTCGTCTCGCCGTCGACGGTGACGGGCGTCTTCGGCGGCTGCTGGCCGATGCGGTCCAGCAGCGGGTCGACCGGCCGCCCAGGACCGGCGTCGGTTTGGACCTCGGAGTTGCGGCCCTCGTCGGCCGGGACGCGGAGCCCGCCGTCGCCGTCGGTGTTCGTCGGATCCTCGGCGTCTGCCGCGATCCGGTAGAGCCATCCGCGCGCATAGTCGCCGAACACGAACGACCCCTGCCAGGCGCTCGGCAGCGCGACGGCCTCGTCAGCGCTAGGCGTGGGGCCGAGTAGTCCGCCGGCAATGATGGCGGCGGCGTTGTAGGGGTACGGCGGATCGGAGCCCTGGTTGTGCTGGTACTCGATCGTCGGCAGCTTGACCCCCTGTGGCGTGGGGAAGCCGAGGCCGTTGCCCGTGGTAGTCAGACGCTCGCAGCTGGTGTTGCCCGGGCCGGCCGGGGTCAGCTCTGGTCCGCCCCAGCGGCTTTTGACTGCGCTGGCGCGATCGGGCGCGGAGTAGAAGACGGGCCAGTACGTCCCTTCCCAGCACGGCCAGCCGAGATTGTCGCCGGGGTGCGCGACCGTCAGCCGCTCGTAGGAGTAGTTGCCCACGTCGCCGACTGCCAGGACCGGCGCGCCGCCGCTGGCGCCGTCGGGCGGCAGCAGGTTGAAGCGGAACGGGTTGCGCATCCCGCGGACCCAGACCTTCGTGCAGATCCGGCTCAGGTCCGACTCGCCGGGGCAGAACGGGTGGCCGGCGACGCCGCGACCCTCGCGGTCGACGCGCATGATCTTGCCGGCGTAGCTCTCGAGGTTGAAGGCCCGCAGCGCCGCGGGGTCGGAGATCTCGAAGTCGCTGGCGTCGCCGACGCTGAAGAACAGCGTGCCGTCGGGGGCGGAGACCACGGCGCCCATGCCGTGGGTCGACGAGTCCGACGGGATGCAGTCGTAGGCGCCGTCGTCGCGGGTGTTCAGGTCGCCGTCGGGGTAGATGTGCGAGTCGTTCAGGTCGGCGTAGAGCGAGTTCGGTCGCAGCATCACGCCGTTGGGCAGCGCATCGGTCTCGCCGGCGGGCGCTTTGCCCTTCGTGAAGGGCTTGCACGAGGAGTCCGGGTCGGCGGGTGCGTCGGCGCCGACGATCGTCTTGAGGTCCGCGGCGGAGGCCGGTCCGCTGGAGGGCACGGCGATGCGAATCACGGCGCCCGTGCGGCGGATCCCGTTGAGGTTGTTCGGGACGTTGCCGACCCACTCGTTGGAGCCCCGCGTGATGACGGCATACAGGTAGCGCTTGCCCTGTTCGAACTGCGAGTCCAGGGCGATACCGACGAGGCCCCGGTCGAACTGACGGGTGACCTCGAAGTCCCAAAGCAGCTCGCCCTTGAGGGCGTACATCGGGTGCGCGGAGGTGGAGCTTGCCAGGCGCTTGTAGCGCACGACTCGCCCGTTCTGGTGGGCGACGTACACGTCGCCCGACGGCGCAACCTGGAAGTCGACGGCGACGTCGAGGCCTGGGATCACGGGCTCCTCCGTGAGCGCTGGCTTCTCGGCCGCGGCGGCGGGCGACACCGTGACGTCGGCGGAGACGCGGCTCGTCAGCGTCGAGGCATGCGCGTGACCTTCGTGCGCGGTTGCAGCGGCCGCGAACACGGTTGCTCCGCCGAACAGAGCAGCGATCAGCAGGAGAACAGCGCGAAGGCGCACCAGGGCGTGACGCGTTCGCTGTGCAGCAGAGGGGACAGGCACCGAACGACCGTACAGAGCAAGCCTGATCAGTGCGACACGAACCGGTCACAGTTCACTCACCGGGAGGCAGTCCGTCGTCACGCCAACCTTGGAGTGGTGATCCGTCGAGCGCCGTGCGGCGCCGCATTAGGGTGACCGCAGGGCTCCCGCCCACCCCCAGGCAAAGGACACCATGCGCGATCCGCAGTCGTCGGCTCCCTATCTCGACGCCATCGCGGCCTACGGGTCGCGCGGCTCCGGGCGCATGCACGTGCCGGGGCACAAGGGCGGGCCGGGCGCCGACCCTGGGCTGCGCGCGGCGATCGGCGAGCGGGCGCTGCTGATGGATGTGCCGCAGGGGCTCTACGGGGTCGATCTCGGCGTCGACATCACGCCGCAGCTGCGGGCCGAGGCGCTCGCGGCCGAGGCCTACGGCGCCGAGCGGTCGTGGTTCCTCACGAACGGCGCGACGCAGGGCAACCACGCGCTGACGCTGGCGCTCGCCCCGCCCGGCAGCACCGTTGTGGTCCAGCGAAACTCACACGCCTCAGTGGTCGACGGGCTGGTCCTCTCGGGCGGCTTGCCGTCGTTTGTGGCGCCGGCCTACGACGACGCGCTCGGCATCGCGCACTCCGTCGTTCCGGACGAGCTCGATGCCGTCCTTGCGGCAACGCCGGCCGCACGGGTGGCGTTCGTCGTGTCGCCCACGTACTTCGGGGTCGCCGCCGACGTCGCCAGTCTGGCGGAGGTCGCCCACCGCCACGACTGTGCGCTGGTCGTCGACCAGTCGTGGGGACCGCACTTCGGCTTCCACCCCGAGGTGCCGGAGTCGGCGCTGCGGCTCGGCGCCGACGCGGTGCTCACGAGTACGCACAAGATGGCCGGCTCGCTCACGCAGTCGGCGATCCTGCACGTGGTCGAGGGCACGCGGCTCGACGTCGCCGCGATCGATCGTGCGGTGCGGATCGTGCGCTCGACATCGCCGTCGTCGCTGTTGCTCTCTTCGCTCGACGGCGCCCGGCGCCAGCTCGCAGTCCACGGTGAGGCGCTGCTCGACCGCACGATGCGCGGCCGCAGCGGACTGATCGAGGCCATTGAGGCCAGCCCCGGTCTGACGCTGCTCGGCCCGCAGCTCCGCGGCACCGACGGCGTGTTCGACGTCGATCCGCTGAAGATCGTGGTCGACGTCCGCGGGACCGGCGCCACCGGCTACGCCATGGGGCAGGCGCTCGGCTCGCGGCACGACGTGCACCCCGAGCTCGCGACCGACACGACGGTGCTGCTCGTCCTCGGTCCCGCCGAGCGCCCGGACGACCTGGCGATGGTCGGGATCGCCTTGCAGCGCACGGCGGCGAGGATCGCGGCGGAGGTCGCGGCGGGCGAGGTCGACGCCGATCCAGACGCGCCGCGGATCATCGAGCCGCTGCGCGCGCCGACCAGCGAGACGGTGATCCCGCCGCGCGACGCGTTCCTCGGTCCGGCGGAGGCCATCCCGCTCGGCGACGCCGTCGGACGCATCTCCGCCGAGTCGATCGCCGGCTACCCGCCGGGCATCCCAGCTCTGCTGCCCGGCGAGCGGATCACGCCCGCCGTCGTCAAACACTTCCGCGAGCTGCTCGAGGCAGGGGCGCGCCTGCACGGCGCGCAGGACCCGACGCTCGGGACGATCACGGTGGTGCGGCAGTAGGGGCGGCGGTTGGCCGGCGCGCCATGCGGCGGCGGATGGCGGCGACTGGGCGGTGGGTTCGGGCCTCGGCGGCGTTCTCGTAGTGGTTGCCGCTCTATGCCGCGGTAGGGACTACGAGAACCTCGTGGCGGGCGGGCTCGCTGGGGTTCTCGTAGCGTCTACCGTCCTATGCCGCGGTAAGGACTACGAGAACGTCGGGGCGGCGAAGTCCCACCGCCGCCAGCCAGCCGAATCGATGTTGAGACGACCGCGGCGCCGCCGGGCACGTCAGCCCCAAGCAGAAGACGCCGGCGCAGCCCAATCTCCGACCGGCGCAAGGGCAGCAAGCGCGGGCGGCGGCAGGCGCCAGGTCCGGGGCGGGGTGGTCCCCCGCGGGAGTCGGCCGCGCACGCCCGCGTACACCGCCGCGGAGTAGCCGGACTGTGACGCGACCAGGCGGGGGACCACCCCGCCCCGGACCGTCAGCCAACCATCCGCCAGCGCAAACCTGCCCCTACGCGCCGATCGAGATCGACCCAATCACTTCGCGCCACCACGCGCGCTCGCCATCGGTTTTGGCGAGGCCGAGGCGGCGGGTCGCGGCGCGGACCAGGTCGGACGGCGACCCAACGGCGGTGATGCGGCCGGTGTAGGCGAAACGGCCGTCTTCGAGGATGACGACGGCGCCGGGTTCGTCGCGGCGCGTGCGGATCTGTTCGAGCACGAGTGTGCCGCCGACGCTGATCGGGTGGCCGGGGTCGCCGTCCGCTTCGCGCCACGGGCCCGTGGAGAAGATCGTCGCCTGCCGAATCCCGATGGGGCGCGCCTGGGGCCGTCGCATCGGCCCTTCGCGCCAGCGACGCAGCAGCTGCTCGAAGTCGGCAAAGGCCTCTTGCCGCACGAGGATGTGGAGTTCGTCGCCGGCGTGGATCACCGTCGACCCGCGGGGTGGGATCGCCGTGTCGTTCTGCACGACGAGGTTGAGCAGCGCGTCGCGGGGGAGGTCGAGGTCGCGCACGCGCAGGTCGACGATGGCGTCGTCGGCGCGCACCGCGAACTGCACGACCTCTGCGCCGAGCCGCCGTACCGCGCTGGCCTCCATCAGCGGCGCGGGCACGGCGCGGCTGTTCGTCGTTACGCCGAGCCAACGTGCGAACGGCTCGAACGTCGCACCTTGCAGCACGGTGCTGACGACGACGGCGAAGAAGACGATGTTGAACATGTCGGTGGCGCCGTCGACGCCGGCGATCACCGGGAAGGTGCCGAGCACGACGGGGACGCCGCCGCGCAGGCCAGCCCAGCCGAGCACGAGCCGCTCCTTGAAGCTGAAGTTCATCCGTCCGAGGACCACCACCACGGCGGCCGGGCGCGCGACGACGGCCGAGAGCACGGCGAGGAGCGTGCCCGCGAGCGCGACTTCGGGCAGCTCGGCAGGCTCGACGAGCAGGCCCAGCGTAAGGAAGAGCCCGAGCTGCGCGACCCAGGCCATGCCTTCGTGGAAGGTGGTGATGGTGCGCTGGGCGGGCGTCTCCTTGGCGCTGAGCACGACGCCGCACAGGAAGACCGCGAGGAAGCCGGAGCCGTGGAGCGTGTCGGCGCCGCCGAACGCGAGGGCGCCGATCGCGAGCGACGCGACGGGGTAGAGGCCGGCCGAGCCTAGCTTGGCCCGCGCGAGCGCCTCGGCACCGAGCCAGCCGACAGCCGCACCGACGACGCCGCCGATGACGAGCTCCTCCGCGAACAGGATCGCGACGTCGACCAGGCCGTAGTCCGGGTTCTGCAGGAACGCGATCATCGCGAGCACGAGCAGCACGGCGACGGGATCGTTCAGGCCGGCTTCGCCCTCGAGGGTGTGCGCCAGGCGCCGGCGGATCGTCGAGCCGCGCATGATCGCGAAGACGGCTGCACCATCGGTGCCGGCGACGATCGAGCCGATCAGCAGCCCTTCCTTGAGCGTGAGATCAAGCAGGAGCGCCGCGGCGACGCCGGTGAACGCGGCGGTGAGCATCGTCCCGAAGACCGCGAGGACGATGCTCGGCTTCGCGACGGCACGCAGGTCGCGGTGGTCGATCGCCAGGCCGCCCTCGTAGAGGATGAGCGCCAGGCCGACGACGCCGACCTGCTTGGCCAGCTCGTAGTCGCTGAAGTCGATCCAGCCGGTGCCGCCCGAGCCGACGATCATGCCGACCGCCAAGAACATGATCAGGCCGGGTACGCGCAGGCGACCGGCGAGCAGCGAAGCCGCCAGCGCCGAGGCCAGCAGCGCACCGACGATCAGGATCAGCTGACCTTCGTGCATGGACGGACCACCCCCCATGCGTCGGAACGACGTCGGAGCGTGGGCAGCACCGCTTCAGCCTCGCACATCATGCAGGCGGTCGGCTGCTCCCCGGCGCACAGACGATGCCCGGGTTTCTAGCCGCACGGATAGTCGAACCTTTAGGCTCGCGGCTATGTCGCCCTCGTCCTCAGCGCCACGGATCCCCCCGGGCGGCAAGAAGGAGCTCGGCCTGCTGCAGTGGACGCTGCTCAAGCTCGGCTCGCGGCGCATGGGCGGACCCGTTCCGAACGTGATGCTGACGCTCGCACGGCACCGCGGCGTGGTGATTACCGGGGCTGTGTCTTATACAAATAAGACGCAGCCGTCGAAATA
>JAEZDB010000332.1 GCA_023429855.1 Actinomycetes bacterium | reverse complement strand
GCGGCCGCCCCACCGGGGGCCCACCGCGCCAGCGACGCCAGCATCAGCGCCGACGGCACCGTGATCGCGTTCGAGTCCTCGGCCACCAACCTGCTGCCAGGACTTGGCGGCGAGGTCCGGTCGGCGGTCTTCGTGCGCACCATGAACGACGGCGCGCTCACGGGCCCGCCTGCGTTCGGCTTGATCGACAACGAACCCCAGAACCGCGCCGTGATCCCGTCGATCAGCGAGGACGGCCGCTGCCTGGCCTTCGTCGCCCGCGGCCACAACGGGGCGACCGGCAAGGCCGGCGACTACGACTCGGCCTACCTGTTCGCGGCGGGTGGCGCCTGCCCGACGCCGCCGCCGGTCACGCCAGATCCGCCGATCGCGCCGACGCCGCCGATCGCGCCGACGCCGCCGCTGGGCCCCATCCCCGGTCCTGCCCCGGGCGGTGGAACTCCGCCCGTGCTGCTCCCTGCTGCCCCGCTGCTGACGAAGGTGTCGGTCAGCAACCGGCGCTTCAAGATCAGCTCCAAGCAGACGGCCCTCACGGCATGGGCAGATCGCGCACAGACGAAGAAGAAGCCGAAGACCAAGGTCGGCACGAGCTTCCGCTTCACGCTCAACACCGCAGCAAGCGTCTCAGTCTCCATCGCGCGGCGCGTGAACGGACGGAAGGTCGGCAAGCGGTGCCTGAAGGCGACGAAGGGACGCGCCAAACGCAAGGTCTGCAAACGCTACGCGTCGGTCGGCACCCTGACCCGCACCGATCTCGCCGCCGGCAACCGGTCGGTGGCGTTCAGCGGGCGGCTTGGAAAGAAGCGCCTGGCGACCGGGACCTACCGGGCGACGTTCGTGGCCACGAACGCCGCAGGCACCTCGTCGGCCGTGCAACGCACGTTCACGATCGTGCGGCGCTAGGGCCGCACGCGGCCAGCCCTCAGCCCGCCGCCGTTGCCGACAACGTGCCGCTCTTGGCCGCCAGCACGTCGGCCCACGGGCCCTTCGTCGGAGGCACGTAGCGCCTCAGGTCGGCGAAGACGATGATGCGCTCCGCCGCCGAATACAGCGGGTGGCAGGCGGAGAGCACGAGGCGCTCGCGGCCGATGCGCTCGAGCACCCAGGTGTCGGTCGGCTTGACGATGCGCTTGCCCGTGACGACGTATTCAAACCGGCCGTAGGGCGTGCCGATCAGGATGCGGTTGCCCTTCTTGAGCTTGTCGACGGAGTGGAACGGCGCGCCGTAGGTGGTGCGGTGGCCGGCGATCGCGGTCGTGCCGCCGAGGCCGGGCAGCTCCGTCGACTCGATGAGACCTGGGCCCTTGCGCAGGTCGGCGGTGTTGGTGCCGTTGACGACGGCCTTCCCGACGCCGAGCGCCGGGATCGAGATCCGTGCGATCGGCTGCCCCTCGGGGACCCGCCGCCGAACCGACCGGGCGAGGTAGGCGATCTTCTGCTCGCGCATCGCCAGCGCGGCCAGCGCCGCGCGCTCGGCACCCTCAGGACCGCCGCCTTCGAGGTCGTCGAGGTCGTCGTCGAGGCCGCCCTGCACGAAATGGGCGTAGGCCGCCGAGAACGGCTCCTGCCACGCCACCGTCAGCCCCGCGTCGATCACGAGCGCAATCCCCGCCACGAGCAATGCGGTGCCCAGGGCCCGCAGGAACTGACGGATCATCGCGTCAGCGTAGAGAACGCTCGAGCGCCGCGGCCCCGGCGACGCTCAGGATCTTGGCGTCGCCGCGCCATCCTCGGACGGGCGCCTCAGCGCTCGAGCGCGGAGTCGACGCCGCCGAGCGACCCGGGGCCGGCGTAGCTGACCGGTCCGCGGACCGTGACCTCGGCGTCGCCGGCGTCGGTAAAGCGCCCGTGGCGAGCCAGCAACAGCGCTCCGATCGACACGCCCGTCAGCACGGCAAACCACAGCTGCGGGAAGAGCCCCACGTCGCCCGCGCTGATCAGCGCGACGAACCAGCTGGCGGCGCTCGACAGGTCGCCCAGCGGGTAGCGCGTGAGCAGGTGCTCGAACAGGATCAGCACCGGGGCGAGCCCGATCAGCACGCCCAGCACCGCTGCGATGCGCCCAGGTCGCATGCCAGCATCCAGCACGACGGGCCAGATCACCACCGCCGGCACCATGACGGCAGCTGCCGCCGGGTTCACGACCCAGGTCGCCAGCGCCGCGACCTCCAAGACCACGGCGAGCCCGAGCGGCGCGCCCGGGACGCTGCTGCGTTGCCCGCGCAGCCCGAGGGCGAAGAGCAGCAGCGGCCGGATCACGGCGTGCCCGAAGAGCGTCACGCCGACGAAGATCGCCAGCGGCGACAGCTCCCCGGTCCAGAACGCCGGGTCGATCGGACCGCCGGGCAGGTTCACCCAGCCGGCACGCGCCGCCAGCGCGACGGCACCGATGCCGAGCAGCTGCGGCAGGGCGAGCAGCAGCGTCCACACGATCCAGCGGCCCACCCGCTGGCGCTCGCGGCGTGCCCGCGCCAGCCCGTCGACGATCAGCAGGCCCGGCGGGATCAGCAGGGCGAGGACGATGACGCGCAGCGCCCAGCCGGGGATGATGCCGTCGGCCGCCGAGAGGCGCTGCTCGGGCGACAGGTCGACGCGCCCGGCGTTGTCGATCGCGATGACCGACCGCAGCAGCGCGCGGCCGTCGGCCTCCAGCCGCTCGGCCTGCGGCTGGGCGCCGGCCGGCGGAACCCGGTCGCCAGAGGTGGAGAAGAGAATCGCGGGCAGGCCCTGGCGCAGCAGCGGCCCCTGGCCGCCGGTGGTGACCGGCGCAGCGAGCCGTGCAAGCTGCGCGATCGCGCCTGGCCGCGCGTCGCCCATGTTGCGCTCGGCGCGCAGCGCCTCCTCGAGGGTGCGCCGAAGGCGGATCGAGGCAAGCTCCGGACCACTGGAGAACGAGACGATCGGCGGCAGCAGATCGGGCGTGCCGACCGTGCCGACCACGATGACGGCCCGCACCGGCGCGTCGGCCGACTGCAAGCGGCGCGCGAGCGCCCGGTAGCCAGCCTGCGCGCTGGTGCCGCTCACTGAGACGAGCTGGACCGGGTGCTCGACACGGCGTTTGCCGAGCAGCGCGCTGAGCTGCAGCAGCGTCGCCGTACCCGTCACCTCGGCGCGCGATCCCGGGCGGACGCTGTCGCGGGCCGCGACCACCACGATCGCTCCTTCGCCGGGCCCCGCCCGCTCACCGGTCACCTGCAGCGCCTCGGCGTCGCTGCCATCGGGGCGTTTGACCTGCGCCATCTCCGTGCTGACGTCGAGCCCGTCCTCCTTGAACCGCGCCGCGATCTCGCGTCCGGCGTCGGTGTCGGCTGGACCGCCGGCGGGCCGCGCCGGGTAGAAGCCTGCGAGCCGGTCGACCTCCGCAAGGGTCGTCGCCCCGCTGAACGCATCGGGCGCCTGGAAGGTCCGCAGCGCGCGTGGGCGGTCCTGCACCGAGAAGGCGGCAAGGACGAGCACGGCGAGCAGAGGCAGGACGAAGATCCTGGTAAGCCGCGGGTCGAGCACGCTGACACACTATGGGTCGTGACGAGCCGACCGCGCATCCTTGTCGTCGACGACGAGCGGGCAATCCAGACGCTGCTCTCCTACCCGCTCGAGGGCGAGGGCTTCGAAGTTGTACAAGCGCTCAGTGGCGAGATGGGCCTCGAGCGCTTCGACGAGACGATCGATCTCGTCCTCCTCGACGTGTCGCTGCCTGGGATCGACGGCTTTGAGGTCTGCCGGCGCCTGCGCGCTGGCGGCTCGGCCGTGCCGATCATCATGCTCACCGCCCGCACCGACGAGATCGACACGGTGCTCGGCCTCGAACTTGGCGCAGATGACTACGTCACCAAGCCGTTCTCGATCCGCGAGCTCACCAGCCGCGTCCGCGCGGCGCTGCGCCGGTCGGAGATGCTCGCGAAGGCGGCCGCCGCCGCGAACACGGCTCCGGAGGTCGACGAGCTCGTCGTGGGCGACCTCACCGTCGACCTCGCGGGCCGCTCGGTGCGCGTGCGCGGCGACGAAGTGCGACTTACGTTCTCCGAGTTTGAGATCGTCGCCTTGATGGCTGCTTCGCCCGGACGCGTCTTTACGCGCGACCAGCTCCTGGAACAGGTCTGGGGCGACGCCGAGTACCGCGATCCGCGCACCGTCGACGTGCACGTGCGGCACTTGCGCGAGAAGCTCGAGGCCACCCCCAGCGAGCCGGAGCTGCTGCTCACGGTCCGCGGAGTGGGGTACCAGATCGGCAAACCATGACCGGACCCGCAGCGCCGGACGCCCCACCGCCGCTGCGCGACGACGCCGAACGCGAACGGATCGTCGGCGAGGCGATGGACGACGCGTTCGCCGTCCGCAAGCGCAAGGGGCGCGGCTGGCTCGTGCGCACCCTCGAGCGCTTTCCGCTGACCCGCTGGTTCAAGGGCTCGCTGCCGGGCCGTATCAGCGCCGTCTTCCTGCTCGCGGCGATCGTGACGCTGCTGGCGCTGCTGTATGCCACGCCGCGCCTTGAAGAGTCGCTGATCGCGCCGCGCCAGCGCGACGTCGCCGCGTCGGTCACGGTCGGCGCCGGCGTGATCCGCGCTAACGAGCAGCGGCTGTTCGTCACCGCCGACACCGCCGGCCAGATCACCAAGCTCGTCTTCGGGATCGGCGGGCGGCTGGAGACGATCGCCCTGCCGCCGGGGACCCAGCGCGTGGCGCTGTTCCACGCGACGGGCAACATGGACCGCCCGAACCTCACGAACGTGATCAACAGCGAGCGGCCGAGCAGGCTCGTGCGGGCCATGGCGACCAAGCCGCGCGGCCGCGCGCAGGGCACGACGCAGGTCGACGGCATCTCGCGCGTGGAGGCCGTCGAGACCCTCACGCTCAACAGCAACGACCGGGTCGTGCTCGCGGTCTGGCAGCCGATCGACGACATCGAGCGCACCGTCGACGTCGCCCGCCAGCGCATCCTCGTCGCCGGCATCGGCGGGGCCTCGATCGCGCTGCTGCTCGGCGTGTGGGTCACGACGCGCCTCACGCGCCGCATCCGCACGCTCGAGGCGGGCGCCCGCAAGGTCGCCCAAGGCGACTTCACCGCCCAGTTCCCCGGCGAGGGCTCGCTCGAGCTGTCGTCGCTGGCGCGCGCGCTCGACGAGATGCAGCGCCAGCTCGCCGAGCTGGAGACCGCCCGCCGCCGGTTCATCGCGACCGCCTCGCACGAGCTGCGCACACCGCTCTCCACGCTGCAGGGCTTCCTCGAGCTGCTCGAAGACGAGAACCTCGACCCGAAGCGCCGCCACGAGTTCGTGATGCACGCCAGCGAGCAGGCGCAGCGCCTCGGCAAGCTGGCGAGCGACCTCCTCGACCTCTCGCGGCTCGACGTCGGCTCCGTCAAGGTGCGCCGCGCGCCGACCGATGTCGGCCTGCTGCTCGAGGGCTTGATCGCCGAGTTCCGCGTGGCTGCCGAGCAGCACGGGTCGATCATCACCCGGCAGGTCGACGTGCGCGCCGAGACCGCCCTGATCGACGGTGACCGCGTCCTCCAGCTGCTGCGGGCCCTCGTCAACAACGCCCTCACCCACACGCCGCCAGGCACCGACATCACCATCGCTGCCAAGCGCCATGGCGCGCGCGTCGAGCTGACGGTCGCCGACACGGGTCCTGGCATCCCGCCCGCGCACCAACGTGAGATGTTCGAGGCGTTCGTGACCTCCGACGAAACCCGTGGATCCGGCCTCGGCCTCGCGATCAGCCGCGAGCTGGCGCGCCGCATGCAGGGCGATCTCGCCGTAACGTCGGGTCCCGGAGCTACCGTCTTCACCTTGTCGCTCCCTGCCTAGCGGGCCGTCCGACCGTCCCCGGGCCGCTCCACCCCCGCCCATGATTCCGCTCCGTCCCCTTGCCCCTGCCTTCTCATGGTTGGCCCCTGCCGTCGCCCTCGCGGCGCTGGCACCGTTCGCGCTGACGGGCTGCGGGAGCGACGCCTCCGACGCCGACGCGAAGAACTCGACCGGTCAGGCCGACGCCCTCGCCAAAGCCGCGGGCGTGCCCGCCG
>JAEZDB010000329.1 GCA_023429855.1 Actinomycetes bacterium | reverse complement strand
GCGCATGGCGCCGCCGCAGCGGATCGAGCGGTTTGCCGGCGACGACATGTACGCCGACTTCTACGAGCCTGCGGTTACCGCAGCGTCAAGCTCAGCGCGGTAGCGCCTGCCGCGCTGAGCGTGACCTTCGGACGCTTCGCGCCGCGGAGCGCGTTGCGGCCCGCGGCCGACAGCTTCACGGTGACGGTCGCCGAGCCGTTGCGGCACGACGCCTTGCCGGTGCCGAGCTTGCGCTTGCCCTTGGTGGCCGTCACGGTGACCCTGCCCTTGCCCGTGCAGGGCACAGAGACCTTGATGCCGCGCGTCAGCGCCCTCTTCAGCGTCACCTTGCCGCTCGTGATCGCGCGCGTGTCGGTCGGGCCCGGCTTGTTCAGATCGACCGGATCGACCGGGCCGTTCGGGCTGGTCGGGCTGGTCGGCCCAACCGGGCCGTTCGGGACCTCGGGGTTCGTCGGCGGGATCGGTTTTGGGCCGGGCAGGTCGGCCGGGCCCCACGAAGGCGAGGTCGCGCCCGGCTGGTGCGCGTCGACCTTGATCCCAGCGGCGTCGGGGCATGCCCCTCCGATGCCTGGCAGCTGGGCGACGTAGATGCCCTGCGGCCCGGCCCACGCGAGCCGCTCGCCGTCGGGCGCCCACGTCGGCGAGGACCAGCGGCCGCCGGCTGAGACGGGGGCGTCGAGGCAGCCGACCGGCACCGCAGCTTCCTGCGGCTTGCCGGCGGTCCGATAGACCCGCAGACGGTCGGCTTCGGTGTTGCCGATGAAGGCAAGCGCCGTCTCCTGGCGGTTCATCGCGCCGTCGCTGAGATTGCCGACGAGGTCGTCCGAGAACCAGCCGAGGGCGTCCTTGCCGTCGCCGGCGGTGTCGATCGCGGCCTCCTTCACGAAGGCAGAGGTGGGGGAGGAGATCAGCGTGCGCGTGTTGTCGATCCAGGACGGGTCGGTCCACGAGTACTGCGGCTGAAAGCCTGGGGTCGACCATTCGACCGGGCCGTCGGACTTTGCGTAGCCGGTGCCGGTGTAGAGCTGGCCCTGCATGCAGCCGCCGGGCTTGCCGCAGTTCGGGTCGCCGGACTTGTATTGCACGTAGAAGCCGTAGGCGATCTTGGTGCCGTCGGGTGAGATCGCCGGGTCGAACGGACCGGTGAGCGTGATCGACCCGGCGGTGCCGTCGGCGACCGGCGTGAAGTCGGCGAGCACGTCGCCCCAGCGGCTGAGCAGGTGGAACCGTTTGCCGTGCAGCGCGATCATGCGGCCGTCGTCGGCCTGCGACACGGTCGAGTAGCCGCCAGCCGTGGTGACCGGCACGGTCTTGGCGCCGTCGGGCGTCATCAGGCGGACGTTGCCGTCTTTGATGAACGCGATCGAGTCGGCCGACGCTGGGGCGGCGCTGGCCCCGGCGATGCCGGCGGCCAGGGCGCACAGGGTGAGGGTGGTGCGGGCGGAGTGCATGGCAGCCACTCTGGATTCGCGGGCCGGCCAGAGCATCGAGGCGAACCCCAGACTTACCCCCAGTCCGCTACCCCGGCGGGCGCGCGGGAGACCCCAAGGGGGGTGGGCGCGAGGGTCGGCGTTCGGGGCACTTAGGCCACCTCCTGTCCTAAGAGGCGCCGAAACCCCGAACTTCCGTTCGCCTATTGGCTAACGTCTTTCCGGATGCCAGCGTTCCGTCTCGACAGCCCGTTCGCCCCGGCCGCCGACCAGCCGAAGGCGATCAACGCGATCACGCAGGCCGTCGAGGCCGGTGACCGCTTTACGACCCTGCTCGGTGCGACCGGCACCGGCAAGACGATGACGATGGCGGGCGCGATCCAGGAGCTGCAGCGCCCGGCGCTGGTGATGGCCCACAACAAGACGCTCGCCGCGCAGCTTTGCAACGAGTTCCGCACGTTCTTCCCCGACAACGCCGTCGAGTACTTCGTCTCGTACTACGACTACTACCAGCCCGAGGCCTACGTCCCGAGCCGCGACCTCTTCATCGAGAAGGACTCCGCGATCAACGACGAGGTCGACCGCCTGCGCCACGCGGCCACCGCCGCGCTGTTTGCGCGCCGCGACGTGGTGATCGTCGCGTCCGTGTCCTGCATCTACTCGATGGGGTCGCCGGACTACTACAACAAGAAGGTCATCATGCTCAAGAAGGGCGGGATGTTCGATCGCGACGAGCTCCTTGCCCGGCTGGTGGAGAGCCAGTACCAGCGCAACGACACCGTCCTCTCGCGCGGCGGCTTCCGGGCCAAGGGCGAGGTCGTCGAGGTGTTCCCGGCGTACTCCGAGACGGCCTACCGCGTGACGCTCTTCGGCGACGAGATCGAGCGCCTGCAGCACTTCGACACGCTCACCGGCGAGATGATCGACGACGACCTCGGCCACCTCGGCATCTGGCCGGCGACGCACTACAACGTCGACCGCGACCAGATCGCGATGGCGGTCGAGCGCATCGGCTTCGAGCTCAACGAGCGCTGCAAGGAGCTGGAAGACCAAGGCAAGGTGCTCGAGAGCCACCGCCTGCGCCAGCGCACGCAGTACGACATGGAGATGCTGCGGGAGACGGGCTTCTGCAACGGCATCGAGAACTACTCCGGCATCCTCGACGGCCGCCCGCCCGGGACCCGCCCGTGGTGCCTGCTCGACTACTTCCCCGAGGACTTCGTCTGCTTCATGGACGAGTCCCACCAGACGCTGCCGCAGGTCGGCGCGATGTACGAAGGCGACCGCTCCCGCAAGCAGGTGCTCGTCGACCACGGGTTCCGCCTGCCGAGCGCGCTCGACAACCGCCCGCAGACGTTCACGGAGTTCCTCGAGCGCGTGCCGCGCGTCGTGTTCGTCTCCGCCACGCCGGGCGAGTTCGAGCGCAGCCACTCGACCACGCTGACGGAGCAGATCGTCCGCCCGACCTACATCACCGACCCCGACGTGCTCGTGCGGCCGACGAAGAACCAGGTCGACGACCTGATGGGCGAGATCCGCGAGAACGTGAAGAAGGGCGAGCGCACGCTCGTCACGACGCTCACGAAGAAGATGTCGGAGGACCTCTCCGGCTACCTCACGGAGCTGGGCTTCAAGGTCGCGTACCTGCACAGCGAGGTTGACACGCTCGAGCGGATCCAGATCATCCGCGACCTGCGCCTCGGCACCTACGACGTGCTCGTCGGCGTGAACCTGCTGCGCGAGGGCCTCGACATTCCCGAGGTCTCGCTGATCGGCATCCTCGACGCCGACAAGGAAGGCTTCTTGCGCGGCGCCACGTCGCTGATCCAGACGATCGGCCGCGCGGCCCGCAACGTCGACGGCCGCGTGATCATGTACGCCGACCGCGTCACCGCGTCGATGCAGACCGCCCTCGACGAGACTGACCGCCGGCGCAAGATCCAAGAGGCCTACAACGAGGAGCACGGGATCGAGCAGCAGGCGATCGTCAAGGGCGTGTCCGACATCGCCGAGTTCCTGCAGTCCGACCAGTCGAAGCTGCCGAACAAGCGCGGCAAGAGCCGCCGCTCGGCCGCCGACCGCGATACCAAGGACGTCGGCGAGCTGCAGACGATGATCGTCGAGCTCGAAGAGGAGATGCTCGCCGCTGCCGAAGAGCTGCGCTTCGAGCACGCCGCCCACCTGCGCGACGAGCTGCGTGAGGCCCGCCGCGAGCTCGACATGGCCAAGGCGGCAGGGGCCGCGGCCTAGCCGCCGTTCGCGTCAGGCGGTCGCCGTCGACGCGGACTCG
This sequence comes from Actinomycetes bacterium, assembly GCA_023429855.1. GTDB lineage: Bacteria > Actinomycetota > Thermoleophilia > Solirubrobacterales > Solirubrobacteraceae > JAGIBJ01. Next base: position 13,094 of record JAEZDB010000329.1, on the reverse strand, counting down.
ATGCGCTCGATCAGGTCGCCGCTCAACGTCACCGCGAGGGTCGTGGTGAACGGCGGCTGATCGCGGGCGGCGATCTGCAGCGCGACGGCGACGCTGCCGTCGTCGAGTCGATCGACCGCGGTGGCGCGGACGGCCGAGACGCCGTAGGACTCGGCAAGACCGCGGAGGCGCTCAACCGCGGCTTGCCGTCCCCACCAGATCGCGGCACCGCTCCACTGCGGCGAATCGGTCATCGTGACGCGCTTGGCGAGCATCGGAGCCAGACCGCTCGGACCGAGGTGGTTCCACGCGTCGACGGCCCGCGTGACGACTTCGTGCGCTGGGTCGTCGCTGGCGATCTCGGGGAGGCGCATCGGCATCCCGAGCACGGCCCGGCTGAGCTTGCGCTCCGGGTCGATGCGCCGAAACCGCCGCATCTCGTCGAGGCCTTCGACGACCGCGGCCCGCACCTCGTCACGCACCGCGGCGGCGTTCCGATCGCTTGCGTCGCCGTTGAAGCGAGCCGTATCGACCGGGGTGCGGAACGAGAAGTACAGCCGCTGGAAGCGCGGGATGACCGTCGGCCCGATGCCGATGGGAAGGGGAGGGAGACCCCACCCGCCAAGCGACTTGATCGCCGCCGAGAGCTGGTCGAATCCCGGCGTGTGGGTGTCGACCAGGATGTCGAGCATCTCCTCGGCGCCGACCGCCGCGAACGGCACGATCGGGTAGCCGGACTCGATGGCGAGCTTCGCGAAACCCAGCCGCTCCTTCCACAGCAGCTGGTACTTCTGACCGCGAGGCCGGAAGACCTCAGCAGCGCCGCCCGGGAACACGAGCAGGTTCGCCCGCTCCGCCATGAGCTTGCGCACGTTCGCCCGCGTGCCGCGGATCACGCCGGCCGCCTCGATGGCCTCGCGCCACACCGGGACGGCGTAGTGGCCGTGATCACCGATCGGGCGGACCGCGATCCCGCGGCGCTGCCAAAGCTCGGCGAGCATGAACGGCGCGTCGAGCACCGCGAACGACGAGTGGTTGCCCGCGTAGAGCGCCCCCTCCGAGGGCAGGCCATCGAGCCCGTCGACATACGGCCGGGTGACCAGCTGCAGCGGTCCGAGCAGGCTGGTCAGGCGATCAAGTCGCTCAGGGCTCGGTGCCTCGGGAACGCGGGCACGACGTCCGTGCTCATCACGCTGACCGTCGAGCTTCGATGGAGGTGGCGCCTGCATCTGGACCGATGGTACTCACCGGAACCAGGTGCGATTGCTCCGCTAGGCGTCGCGCAGGTCGCGTGCCCGCGCGAAGCAGTAGACGCCGTAGGCGGCGATGCCGAGGCCGACGGCCGTCACCAGCACGGGGCCGTACGGTTGGTCGAGCATCGTCTTGAGGGCGTCGTCGAGGCCGCCGCCCTTCTTGGGGTCGTGGTTGATCGCCGCGGTGATGAACAGGACGCCAAGCACACCGAACGCAAATCCCTTGGCGATGTAGCCGACCTTGCCGAGCCGCACGATGGTCTGTCCGCTGCCGGAGAGGTGCTTGGTGAACTTCTCCTTCCAGCCGTAGACGGCCAATCCGACGCCGAGTGCGAGGATCGCCAGCCCGACGAGGCCGACGAGGCCTTGCCCGAGCGGAGCATCCATCAGCTTGCCCGTCAACGACTCCTCGGTCGACGAGCCGCTGCCAGAGCTGCCGCCGCCCGCGACCTTTGCGGCGGAGTAGCCGATAAACGCGTAGACGACGGCCTTGCCAGCTGAGAGCGCGCGCTTGGCCGTGCGCTTCTTGTCGTCGTCCTCGTCCTCGTGGCCGACGGCAGCCTCGGCGAGCTGCCAGATCACCAGCGCCACGAAGCCGAGCACCAAGACCCACAGCAGCGGCGTGCCGAGGGGCGTGTCGGAGAGCGTTTGCAGCGCGCCGCCCTTATCGGGTGAGCCTTCCGAGTCGCCGAAAGCCAGCTGGATCGCGAGCCAGCCGATCAGGATGTGCACGACGCCGTAGGCGAGCAGCCCGAGACGGACGAGCCATGTGAACGACTCGCTGGCTTTGGCCTGGTGGGGAATCGCCGACATTCCAGCCAGGCTGACGTGTCGCGGCGCGGGAACGCGCCCGCCAACCAGGGCAGACCCGGCCACCGATGCCAATTGACGAGGAAGAAGGAGGAGCCTATTCTTCCTTCTTCCATGGCGCTCAACATCAAGAACGCAGAGACCGACCGGCTCGCTCGCGAAGTTGCAGCCGCGACAGGCGAAACCATCACGCAAGCCGTCAACCGAGCGCTCCAAGAGAGACTCGAGCGGGTCCGTCGGGCTTCACGGGACGCCGACCTCGTAGACGACATCGCTCGCATTGCCAAGCGCTCCGGGAGCCGCCCCGTGCTCGATGACCGGACGGCGGACGAGATCCTCGGATACGACGACCACGGTCTGCCGACCTGATGGTGATCGATGCCTCGGCGCTCGTCGCCATCGTGCTCGACGAGCCGGAACGTCCTGCCCTCGCGGTAGCGATCCAACGGGACCTGACGCGGCTGGTGTCTGCGGCGACGCTGCTCGAAGCGTCGATGGTGGTGGAAGGGCGCGAAGGCGCCGACGCTGCCGACAGCCTCGACCATCTCCTCGCACGGATCCGGGCCGAGATCGTCGCGGTCGACGAACGCCAAGCCTGGGTTGCTCGTCAGGCCTGGCGGCGGTACGGCAAGGGACGAGACGCTGCGGCGCTGAACTTCGGCGACTGCTTTTCGTACGCGTTGGCGGCAGTGTCGGGCGAGCCGTTGCTGTTCAAGGGCGACGACTTCTCGAAGACCGACCTCGCGGCCGTCGCGTACTGAGCCGCGGGCAGCCACGAACTGGCGATTGGCCCGTGGCGGCGGCGCGCCTTCGCCGCTACCGTCGGCGCCATGCTGCTCTACAACTCGCAGATCTCGGGCAACTGCTGGAAGGTCCGTCAGATCCTGGCGCACCGCGGCATCGCCTACGAGCGGTACGAGCTCGACGTCGTCGACCGGTCAAATCGGCCGGAGGTACTGGGCGGTCTGAACCCGGCGCTGCGCGTGCCGACGATCGTGCTCGACGACGGCCGGCCGCTTGGCGAATCCAACGCGATCCTCGGCTACTTTGCCGAAGGCACCGAGTACGTCCCGGTCGACCCGTACGAGCGCGCGCTGGTGAACCAGTGGCTGTTCTTCGAGCAGTACCAGCACGAGCCGTACGTGGCCGTCGCGCGGTTCCTGCTGCAGTACGTGGGGACGAAGCCGTCGGCCGAGCGCCTTGCCGAGCTCCACGCAGGTGGCTACAAGGCGTTCGATGCCATGGAGACGCGCCTCGCGAGCCACGACTACCTCGTCGGCGAGCGGTACTCGATCGCCGACATCGCGCTCTACGCCTACAGCCATGTCGCGCATGAAGGGCAGTTCGACCTGTCGCGCTACCCCGGGATCACCACCTGGCTGACGCGTGTAGCCGCGCAGCCGGGGCACGTCGTCCTCGAGGACTAGCGGCCCTTCGAGACCACGACGCCGATCGCCGTGTTCGGCGGCAAGGAGGTGCCGGCCTTCTTGCCGGTCCGCACGATGCGGCCCTTCTTGACGGTCTTGCTCTTGGCCTTCTTCGCCTTGCCCATCCGGCAACCCGCCTTGGCGAGCGCCTTCTTGGCCGCGGCGGTCGTCTTGCCCTTGAGCTTCGGCACGACGCATGGCGCACCGACCAGGAGCTTGGCGATGGTCGTGGCCTGGGGCGCCTCGGTGATCGCCGCACGGTGGATGTAGCCGCAGGCCAGGTACTTGCCCTTGATCGGGAGCGAGATCTGCTGCTTGTCGGTCACCGGCGCGGCGCCGAGCGTGAGACCCGTCTGCGCGAGCACCGGCACGACGCCCTTGGTCTTCTGCAGCTCGCTGTAGGTAGCGGGGCAGCCCTTACGCAGGTCGGGGATGAGGCCGACGAAGGCGTTGCGCGCCACCTCGGCCGACGCAACGGTGGTGACCTCGAAGAGGTCGTCCAGGGCGACGGCTGACGGCGTGCTGACCTTGAGCGAGAGTTTGGGAACGCGCACGTTGATCGTCGCGGAGGCCGCGGCGACGACGGGGGAGTCGGCCTTCGTGGTGTCGCGAGCCCAGCCGCAGGCGATGTACTGCCCGGCGACGTCGAACGAGGCGACGGCGGTTACGGCGAAGGTGGGGTCGACGGCGCTGCGGTCGAGGAGGTTGGCGCCCGGGTCTGAGGCGGCGGTCGGCGCGCACGGGGCGCCCGCGGCGCGCAGCTTGACCTCGATGTACGCGGCGACGTCGAGCTGCGCGGTCACGTCGACCTGCGCCGACGTCGACTCGACGACCTCGGCGGGCGCCTTGATCACCATCGATGACGCCGCAGCGGTCGATGGCAGGAGGGCGGCGGCGACCACCGCGCCGGCGAGCGTCGTGGCGACGCGAGAGCGAAGGGAGAACGGGCGCGCGAGGCGGGGCATCTCAGACGCGTTCGACGGAGACAGCATGTCCTCCTTCGGTCGGCCGCTCCCCGCAGAACATCACCCAACCGGGCGCCGCCGGAGTCAGAGCCGCCCAGCCTCGTACCATCCGCGGCGTGCTTGCCCGTCAGAACGCGCTGCTGCAGTGGTACGCCGACACGGGCCGCGACCTTCCCTGGCGTCGCACGCGCGACCCCTATGCGGTGCTCGTCTCCGAGGTGATGCTCCAGCAGACGCAGGTGAGCCGAGTCGCTCCGCGCTACGAGTCGTGGCTGGAGCGCTGGCCGACGGCGGAAGCCCTGGCAGCGGCGTCGCCCGCGGAGGTGCTGGGGGAGTGGAGCGGCCTGGGCTACAACAGCCGCGCGCTGCGGCTGCAGGCGACGGCACGGGCGGTGGCCGAGGACGGCTGGCCGGGCGACGAGGCCGGACTCCGCGCGCTGCCCGGCGTTGGGCCGTACACCGCGGCGGCGATCGCGGCGTTCGCGTTTGATCAGGTCGCGGCAGCCGTCGACACGAACCAGGTCCGCGTGCTTGACCGCTGGGACGCCGCGGTCGGGCGCAGCCCGGCCGAGGTGCGTCAGCGTGCCCTCGAGCAGGTCCCGGCCGACGCGCCGGCCGAGTGGAACCACGTGCTCATGGACCTCGGCGCCACGATCTGCACCGCGCGCGTCGCCCGCTGCGACGCGTGTCCCGTCGCGGAGTGGTGTGCCTCCGCCGGCCTGGTCGATCCGGCGGCCGAGCGGGAGCTGCGCCGCGGCGCGTCGACGGCGAAGGCGCCGCAGCCGTTCGAGTCGACGCAGCGGTACGTCCGCGGCCGTATCGTCGCGGCGCTCGTGGAGCAGGGGCCCGTCGACCGAGCGGCCCTCACGGGCGGTCTCCCCGACGGGATCGCACCGGAACGCGTCGCGGCGGCGCTCGTCGGCCTCGTCGCCGACGGGCTCGTGACCGAGGGCCCCGCCGGTCTCCTCAGCCTGCCGGCTTAACGGGCGCATGCGGCGAATCGGGGAGTTTCGACCGGCCCTAGACCCTCCAGAACACCTTGATACTTCGCGGAGCGGGCGGCGTCGGCCCGGTCAGCCGGTGATGATCTTCAGCGCCTCGACGGCGAAGACCGCCGCGACGATCAGCATCACGGTGCCCGCGACGAGGTCGACGATCCGCGCCACCGGTGCGCCGTACCGCCGCAGTGCCACCGCGCCAAGTGCGGCCAGCCCGATGAACCACACGGTCGACGCGAACATCGCCCCAGCAGTGAAGCTCGCGCGGTCCTCGGGTTCGTTCGTCGCGATCGCGCTCCCGAGGATCGCGACCGTGTCGAGGTACACATGCGGATTGAGGAGCGACAGCGCGAGCACCGGGCCGACCACGGCGCGCGGCGTCGTCTCGGCGTCACCCTCGAGTGCGGCGGCGTAGTCGTCGCCGCCGCGGATGCCGTCGCGCAGCGTGCGGAAGCCAAGGGGCGCCAGCAGCGCGATGCCACCCGCGTACAAGATCACGCGAAGCCAGTCGCGACCGTCGAGGATCGCGCCAGCGCCGGCTGCGCCGAGCGCGATCAGCCCGACGTCGATCGTGACCACCATCGCCACGACGGTCACGACGGCAGGCCGTGGCGCGCGGACGGCGGTCCGCAGCACGTAGGCGTTCTGCGCGCCGATCGGGGTGATGAGCGCGAGCCCGAGCCCGAAGCCGGACGCGGCCGCGGCGAGGTTCACTGCCACTCGCTGCAGGCTAGCCGGGGGCGACCCCGCCCGGCTCGCAGGATGACTTGCGCGCAGGCCAAGGCCCAGGAGTACCCTCGAAAGGGCCTATGTCTTCAGGAGGAACGCCCGCGTGACGCTCGACCGTCAGTCCATCGAGAAGCGTGACTTCCCCATCGCGCGCCGCGGTTACGACCCGGCGGGGGTCGACGCGCATCTCGCGCGGATCGCCGACGAGCTCGACCAGCTGCGCCGCGAGACCGATCGCGCCGCGACCGGCGGGGTCGCCGGCAGCGCCAGCACGCACGTGCAGGCGATCGTCGAGGCGGCCGAGTCGACCGCTGAGCGCCTGTTGCGCGAGGCGCAGGCCGAAGCCAGCGAGCTGCGCGAGCGCGCCGCCGGCGACGCGCAGCGCGCCCGCCAGGAAGCGCTCGAAGAGTCGCGCGAGCATGTGTCGAAGGTGGGGGAGCAGACCACCCGCATGCTGCAGCGCGTCGAAGCGATGGACTCCGAGCTCGGCGGCATGATCGAGAACCTGCGCACCGGCGTGAACCGCCTCGTCGCCGACCTTGCACTGCTCGAGGGCAACATCGCCGACCTGCACGAGCAGCACGGCGGGGTCGCACCCGTCGGTTCGGTCTCAAGCCTGGTCAAGGACCCCGCCACAAGCTTCGCGCCCGGTCCCGACACCGACGCCGAGGTGGTCGCCACCGAGACCGACCCCGAAGTCGACGCCGCGATCGCCGACCTCGCGCCAACGGCCGACGCCGCCGATGCTGGGCTCGCCGAACTCGACGATCTCGACCTCGAAGTGGGCGACGACGCCAGCGGCACGACGGCCGACCGCGACCAGGAAGCCTCGGCCCGCCTGATCGCGCTCGACCTGGCGCTTGGCGGCTCCGACCGCGACGACATCAAGGAAGAGCTCGAGCAGCTCTTTACGCTGCCCAACGTGGACCGTCTCCTCGACGACGTGTTCACGTCGATCGACGCGTAACCCGTAGAACCCCGTCACGGACGACGGAGAAGCCCCCACCGCGGGGTTGGGACGGCTGTCTACGCTCGCAGGGTGACGTCGCCCCGCTCTGAGTCCGTCCACGAACCCGCGCCCGCGAACGAGGACGTTCGTCCGACCGACGCGCTGGCAAGGCCGCGAATCGCGACCCTCGGGCGCTTCATCATGGACCGCCGGGGCGGCAACTACGAGCGCGTCGCGCATGCGTTCAGCGCGCCACCCGGCCGCCACGAAGTCGACGCGCTCGTCTCGACCACCATTGCGGCGGCCCTCAGCTGCGGCGTCCTTGTGCTGTGCAACCCGTTGCCGGGCGACGCGCTCAGCGAGGAGCTGTATGAGCGGATCGTCGCCGACGTGCGCCCACATGGCGTGCGGGTCCTCGCCGACCTGTCTTCGCCGCGACTGGACGCGGCGCTCCGCGGTGGGCTCGACCTCGTGAAGATCAACGACTGGGAACTGGCGGAGTACGTCGCGGGGCCCGTCGACGACGCGGACGACCTCGCCCGCGCGGCCCGGCGGATCATGGCCGACGGCAGCGAGACGGTCATCATCACGCGTGGCGAGAAGACCGCCATGGTGTTCCGCGGCAAGCAGCGCTGGGAACTCGTCGCGCCGAGCTTCTCCCATGGGTTCCGCGAGGGCTGCGGCGACTCGATGATGGGCGCGCCAGGGCGCGGAGCCCCTGCGACACGGTCGCCGGTCGCTTGACTCGCGCGGAATGCGCGTCGCTGCCAACGAGGTGGACCAGCCCCTGCGCGGCCCAGTCGAGGATGACCGGCGCGGCGCCGTGGCCGACGAGGAACGCCGCGGTGACCTGGACGAGCGCGCCGGCTTCGACGAGCCGGTGGAGCCACTCGGCGATGTCGGCGGCAGCATGACGCTCCGGATGGGCAATGACACACCGCACGTCGCGGTCGTGCAGCCGATCGACGAGGTCGGCGAAGTCCGCGCCGATCGGACCAGGCGCCGGCTCGAGCAGGACCCACCGCCCGGTCGCGCCGAGTGAGGCCTCCCGCAGCTCGGGTTCGGTGAGGGTGTCGGCTCGGACGGCACCGAGTTCTGCGCCCTCGTCGGATCTCGACGGGGATGCCGAGATCGCGCAGCGAGCTGTTGAGGGCGGCCACTCGGCCTGGGAGCTCAGTCACGCGAACGTCGTGGTCGTCGCGTAGGTGCGGGGTCGCGCAGATCACGCCGATGCCGTCGGACCAGGCCTGGGTTGCCATGGCAATGCTGTCGGTGAGGTCGAACGCGCCATCGTCGAGGTTCGGCAAAACGTGGCAGTGCAGGTCGACGAGCCCGCCCGCCGACTGGAGCGTTTCGAGGGCGGCGATCGGATCTGAGGGCGTCAGATGCGGTGTGGGCACGGCGGGGTGATCCTTGCACTCGTCGGCCTCCATTTGGCTCCGTGCCCTTCAGCTTGGGCGACCGGCGGACGAGAAGTAGGGCCAAGCCCGTTCTTCCCACGCTTCAGGTCTTCCCCCACCGCATGCCCACCTTCCGCGCCCCGCGGCCACTGCTCGCCGGCGTTGCCGCGCTGCTTGTCGCCGCGCCCGCCGCCGCTCTCGCCGCCGACTACCCGAACTACCCGTCGTATCCGACGACTCCGACGACGGACTACCCGAACTACCCCACGACGCCGACGACGCCGACGACGTGTCCCACAGGCCAGGTCGGGACGCCGCCCAACTGCCAGACGGTGGTCCTCCCTGACCCGGAGCCCGAGACGCCGACGCCGACCCCGACGCCTTTGCCGACGCCGACGCCTTCGCCGTCGCCGAAACCCGAGGACCCAAAGCCGGAGACGCCTGGCCCGGTCGTCCCGGCGCAGCAGCCCGCGCCGAGCCCGCCTGCCAAGCCGGCGCCGGCGGCCGCCAAGCCGAAGCTCGCCTTCAAGGGCAAGGTCAAAGCGACGAAGAAGGGCGAGTTCTCGGTGGCCTGCACCGCGACCGGCATCCCGAAGGGGGCCGCGTGCCGGCTCCGCGTGATTGTGGGCCCTGGCAAGGAGATCGCCAAAGTAACGGTGCCGGTCACGGGTGACGCCGCCCGGCTGCGCATTAAGCTCTCGAAGAAGCAGCGCAAGCTCGTGCCGCGCAGCCGCAAGGTCCGCGTCGCGCTCGATCTGCTCGACGCCAAGGGCGTCGTGCTGAGCACGACGCGCCAGTCGGTCACGCTGCCCAAGAAGTGACGCGTCGGCAGGTGCAGCACGGCGGAGCCGCGCGTCGGCTCCGCCTCCTCCTCGTCGCGGTCGCGGCAGTGCTCGCTTGCGCGGGTGCGGCTGGTCCGGCAGCGGCTGCACCCGAGTACGGCATGTCGGACGGCCGCCCGATGTTGTTCGACTCGCCGCACCTGCATGCGCTGAACTTCCAGCATGTGCGGCTCGTGCTGCCCTGGGACGCGGCGCGCCGCGGCGGCACCTGGCACGCCTGGCTTGATCGGGCACGGCTGCAGGGTTGGCAGGTGCTGATCGCGCCGACGATCGACACCGCCCATGACTGCGACTCAGGCAGTTGCTCGGGGCCGACGCCGGCGGACTACGAGGCCGCGCTGCGCGAACTGCTGGCGAGCGCCCCGGCGATCACCGCCGTGGCCGGGTGGAACGAGCCAAACCACAGCCTGCAGCCGACGGCGCGGAGCGCAGGGCTCGCCGCCGCCTACTACGAGGCGGCACGCTCGGCGTGCGAGGGCCGCTGCACCGCCGTCGCCGGCAACATGCTCGACGGCAACGGCATGGCCGCCTACCTGCGCGCCTACAAGGTTGCGCTGGTGCACAAGCCAGCGGTCTGGGGCCTTCACGACTACTTCGATGCGACCTACTTCTCGCGTGCGGGCCTCGACGAGCTGCTCGACGCCACCGAAGGCCCGATCTGGATCACCGAGACCGGCGGCCTCGTGACCTTCCGCTCGGACTCCGGCACGCTGCCCTACGACGAGCGCCGCGCGGCCGATTCGCTGCGGTGGCTCTTCACGATGGCCCTCAAGACGCCGCGAGTGCAGCGCGCCTACCTCTACGGCATGTGGCAGGAGCCGTGGAACGCCTTCGATTCGGCGCTGCTGCGCGTCGACGGCAAGGAGCGCGAGAGCATGCAGGTGGCCAGGGCCTACATCGGCAAGCGCAAGACGGCCCTCGGCGGCGCTGAAGCGCCGAATCTTGCCGACCCGGCGATCGCGGCGGCGGCGGTCGACCCCGTCGATGCCGAGGCCCCCGGCGGCGTCCGCCGCGGCGGCGCTGGCTCGGCCGGCCACCTCTACGTGGTCGGTAAACGCCCAAGAACGACTCGTGGCGGACGGCTTGCCCTCCAGGTGCGCTGCGTTGGTTCGGGCGCGTGCAAGGGCAAAGTCCGCCTCGGAGCCGGCAAGTGGCGTGAGCGCCGCGAGCTCTCGTTGCCGGCCTTCGGCCAGAAGACCGTGAAGTTCCGGCTTCCCGCGGCCGCCGCCCGGCGGGTGAACCTGCGCCTGCCGCTCACGCGAGCCGCATGGGTCGCCGTCTGCGACGCGACCGCAACCTGCGGCGCGTCGAAGTGGATCAAGCTGCGGGCGCAGTAGCGCGGCGAGCCACGGGCTACTCGGAGTTCCAGCTCTGCTGCTGCGACCGGTCGAGTCGCGCCTGGAGCCGGTTGTCGATACGTTGCGGACTGCGCGCACTGTCAGCTGCTGCTCGGAGCGCCAGATGACCCGCTTGACGATGAAGGACTCCGATGCGTCGATCCAGGAACTACCGGACGTTCGCCGCGCGAGTCGCGGCTGTGGGCGCCTGCGGTGCCGGTGCCGTGGCCGGACCAGCACAGGCCGAAGTCGTATCGAAGCTCCCCGGCACCGGTGGCCTGCCGTTTCCGGCGAGGTTCAGCGACGCGTCGACTGACGGCCGTTTTGTGCTCGTCCGGGTCGTGGTCCCGGCGCTGCCTGCGGCCAGCGGACCCGAAGCCGACCTGGCCGCGCTCGGCTCGTACGTGCTGCGCGATCGCGAAGCCGACACCACGACGCCGCTCACCTTCCGCGTCGCGCCGGGCGAACCGCCGCTCTCAGCCTCGCCCGTGCAGGTCAGCGATGACGGCGACCGCATCCTGATCCAGGGCAGCGACCCGGCGCTGAAGGCGTTCACCGGGGTCGGGGTCGGAGACGCGCTTGGCGCGCCCACCGCGGTGTACGACCGGTCAGAGGGCAGATTGCTGCGCTTGCCGACGTCACCGACCCCGCCGACCTACGGAGCGTCAACGGTGCTTTCGGCCGACGGCAAACAGGTCGTGTTCCGCGGGTTCCCAGAGGTGGCCGCGGTCGACAACCCGCGCTATCCGATCTACCGCGGGCCGCTGGAGGGGACGGCTACGACCATCGTGAACCTGCCGAACGTGAGCGAAGTGCACGCCAGCGCGGATCTCCGGACCGTGCTGTACACCCGCTATTTGGCTGCCGTGACCAGGCCGGTCGAGGACTACCCGCGGACAGGCTGGTTCCAGGGGCAGATCCTCGGCGCAGTCGTCGGGGCTGGGGAGCCTCGGGTGATTGCGGAGGCCACGCGAACGGAGTCGCCGACACCCGGCGCGACGAGTTGCGCGGTGGACGCCGGCATCACGTCGCGGCAGATCAACATCGCGCTGCCGAACGTCGCCCCGGACGGCAGCCGCGTCGCGTGGCTCTCGACCGACGCTGCCCACACGCTCGTCGCCCGTGCCGCCGACGGGACGAAGTCCACGATCCCGACTCCGACCGCCGGCGGTTTCCCCTGGATCACCGCCTTCGGCAACGCCAACCAGGTGTTCTTCTCGACGCCCGCAGGCACCGGGCCGGTGGAGGTCGACCAGGAGCTCGTCCATGGCGACACGGAGCTGATCGGCAGCGCAACCGCCTTCGACGTCTCCACGGGTGCCACGGACTTCGCGACGCGCTATGTCGAAGCCCAGCCGTACACCGGAGCTCCGGTAACCAAACCCGCGCCGACCATGACGTTCACGGACGAGCCGGTCGACACCGCGGCTCGGACGTCGTCGGCGACCTGGTACTCGTGCCCGCCCGGCGGCCCCACGAGCCCGGTCGGCACGTTTGAGCAGTACTTCGACAACCTGTTCCTCGCGCGCCCGTACTCCGCCAAGTACAACATCGGCTCGGCGATCATGCGGAGCGTGCCCTCTAGCGCCGTGCGGCCCGCATCGCGGCTGACCGCTGAGGTGACGCTGTTCGGGCTGCCGTACTGGAAGAAGACCGTCACCGGCAGCAGCGCCTACGCGAGCTTCCCCAAACCGCTGGCCTGGCTCCCGATGACCCTCAAGCTCACTGCGCAGTTCGCTGCGACCCCGGGCCAGGCAGCGCCAGCGCCGATCGTGCGGTCGTATTCGGTCTACACGACGCGGACGAACTAGTTGGAGTGAACCTTTGTCCGGTCTCGCGCGGCGGCTTGCCCGCAGACGTCGCAGCGGGCGTTAGGTTCAGTCCGATGGGGAAGTGGCTCTCAAAAGACCCCGACGCGTACCTGCCTGATCGCCCTCCGCTGGCCCAGCCGTACCTGGAACGCGCCCGCGAGCATGCGCTGCGCCACGACGGTCCGCCGCACGCGCGTGACTGGCGCCACAACGCGCTCTCCTGGTCGGCCGTGCTCGGGTTCGGCACCTGCTGGTTGGCCGTCGCGTACGTGGCGACCGTGCTCTCGGGCGCGACGGCCTCGCTCGACACCCTCGTCATCGTGCTTCCGATCGTCGTGCTCGGACGCTCCGATGCGCTGCGATGGCGCGGCGCCGCGCTGCACCAGCGGCGCGACCGCCCAACCTGGAACGCCCGCCCCTACGGCGGGGCGCCGTGGCTCACCGTCTTCGCGTTGCATCTCGTCGTCGTCCTCGGCCTTGCAGCGCTTGTCGCGACCGCGTCGGACGACGAGGGCGCGCAACGGCTGGTGCTGCTTGCCGCTGGGTTTGCCGCGGGCGGCGCCGGCTGGCTCCTCGATCTGGCTTGGGGGCGGG
>JAEZDB010000283.1 GCA_023429855.1 Actinomycetes bacterium | reverse complement strand
CTGCGCAGCGGCACGGGGTCCACGTCGGTCGCGCCGCCCGCGTTGTTGTTGCCGGTTTTGCCGCCGCCCGGCGTCGTGCCGGCCGTCCCGGGGTTCTTGCTCTCGAGCGTCGCCGACGACGACGTCGAAACGGGCGGACCGCAGCCGGCCACGTCGGCGCGCACCAGGTAGGTGCCGGCCGGCATGACGTCGGTCAGCCGCAGCGGGTAGTCGATCTTGTCGCCGGGCAGAATCTCGTTGAGCTGGCGCTGCACCGTCTGGGGCGCGGTGCCCGACCCGGCGACGTTCGCTGCGACGATCGGCCGGCAGATCCGGTTGCCGGTGTTGCGCATCGGCAACAGCACGGTCGCGATCTCGGTACCGGGGATCCGGCCAAGGCGTGCTTCGCCAAGCTGCATCGCGGCGCCGGGGCCGCCGCTGATGTCGACCAGAAGCGGGATGGCGTAGCGGACGACCTGTTTGACGGTCGCCGTGGAGGCGCCCTCGGTCTGCTGCATGATCACGGCGCCCGCGTGGTCGCCAGGGCCGGCGCTCGGCGAGACGCGCACGGTTACGTCGATCGGCAGCTCGGAGTTCGGCGGCAGCGTCGCGCTGCGGCGAGACGGCGTGATCCAGTTGCCGACGTCGACCGGGTTGGCGGAGCCGAACACGGCGCCGGTGTTCTGCGTTGTGTCGCCGTCGGCGCCGTAGAACGACACGTTCACGCTCTGCTTCGTCGTGTTCGACGCGATGAAGCTCGCGGTCACCGTCGACCCGGGTGACGCAGGCAGCCGGATGAAGCCGCTCGTCAGATTCGAACCGGGCTGGCCCGAGAGGCGGTAGCCCACGCCCTCCCCGGCGCCCGCGAGGGCTGCCGACGGGGTCGCCAGGATGAGCGCGGCAGCGCCCAAGAGGTAGCCGCGCACGCGGGTCACGACGCTTTGAGCTCGTGCAGCACGCTCGGGATGGGGGCGCTCGCGACCACACGGTTGCGGCCCCCTTCCTTCGCGCGGTAGAGCGCGGCGTCGGCGGCTGCCACGAGCGTGTCGCGGTCGGTGCCGTCGGCCGGGACCGACGCGACGCCGATCGAGACGGTGACGGGGATGTCGCCGCCCATCTCGGCGATCGCGCGGCGCAGGTGGTTGGCCGAGTCCAGGAGCGCGTCGCCCTCGAGACCGGGCAGGACGCAGGAGAACTCCTCACCGCCGTAGCGGGCAGCGAGCTCGCCGACCTGGCGGGTCTCGCCGATGATCTTCGCGACGGCCTTGAGGACCTCGTCGCCCTTCTGGTGGCCGTACGTGTCGTTGAGCTTCTTGAAGTGGTCGATGTCGATCATCATCAGGCCGAGCGAGCCGTGGCCACGCGAGGCCTGGTCGCAGGACTCGGTGAGGATGCGGTCGAGGTGGCGGCGGTTCGCGAGGCCCGTGAGCGCGTCGGTCACCGCCGCGGCGCGCACCTCGGCGAGCAGCCAGGCGTTGGTGAGCTCGAGATCGGAGTGGGCGGCGAAGCGCTCCAGCATCGACACCATGCGGCGCTCGATGCGCGAGCCGCGGCGTGCCGGGTACTCGGCGACGATCGCGCCAGAGGCGCGCTTGCCAGAGCCCGACAGCGGCAGGACGATCACGTTGGCGTGCTCGTGATAGGTCTGGAAGAGCGGGTCGGGCTGCGTACCGGCGTGCGCGACGAGCAGCGTGCGGTTCTCGGCGAGCGCGCGCTCGACGATCGGGGAAACGGTCGGCGCCGTCGGCGGCAGCGCGCCGTCGCCGGACTCGTCGAATCCGCGGCGGGCGAGCACGTTCCAGCGGCCGTCGCTCTCGCTGACGAACACGGAGGGTTTGCAGTCGTAGACGTCGTCGATACCAGCCAGAACGGCCGCGCCGACCTCGGCAGGGCTGTCGGCGTCGTCGAGTTCGAGCGCGAGCTCGGCGAGGCGCTCCAGGTCGAAGCGGCTGCGGCGCAGCTCACGCTCGTTCACCGACGCAAACGCCGCCGTGATGATGGCGGAGGCCAGCAGCATCGCGACGTCGGTCAGCAGGTGCCAGAAGTTGGAGTCGCCGACCTCAATCGAGTCGACCTCGAGGCCGCCGACGATGTTGGCGGCGCCGGAGTAGACGGCGAAGAAGAGCAGCCAGGTCGTAAACAGCGCGAGCTTGAGGCCCGTGCGGAACGAGGCCAGCAGGCTGAACGTGATGAGCTGCAGGACGAGCAGGTACCGCAGCGGCGAGTCGAGCCCGTAGGCGCTGTACGACACCCAGACGAGCAGCGCGCTGTCGGCCATCGCGAGGACGCCGAAGGTCGACGGCCACGGCTTCTTCGCGCGGCGCCAGGCCAACTCGACGCCGCCCGCGACCGCGAGGTACGTGAGCACGACGAGAGTGACCTCGACCGACGTCGCGCCGGTCGGCGGCCACGCCCAGCAGGCGACGAGGATGACGGCGGACGCGGCCAGGCGGAACCACGTGATCATCCGCATCCGCTCGCCGACGGGGACGAGATCGATCGGTTTTGCGCGAGATTCGCTCACGACTGCTTCATCGACCGCCCGCGCGTCTCCTGAATGTCCCCCCGTCGTCGCTGGCCGTTCGACGGAGCAGCAAGCGCCGACGCGCCGAGCCGAGCCGTAGCCGACATTACGGCGCCCTTTCGAGCGGTAATCGAGATGACCAGATCGAGCGCTGCGCCAGAAGCTGGACAAACGTTCCACAGGGGCCTGGTTGCTCCCGAGTTCATGCCGCCTAGGGCTTCAAGGCCGCGCGCCCCGAACCGATCTGAGGACCAGCGCCCTTTACGCGCGTGCGGCACGCACCACCCTGATGCGGTGCAGCCCAAATCGTCCCCCGATGCCTCTCCGGTCTCTCCTCACCAGCTTCGTCCGCCTCCTTCTCCTGGCGGTGGCTTTCGCGTTCCTCCAGGCGAACACGTCGCAGGCCGCGGTGACCTACCGCTCGTGCAACACGGGCAGCGGCAGCGCGTTCTGGCCTTACACCGTGAGCTTCACCAAGCCAGCCGGCACGGTCGCCGGCGACCTGATCGTGATCAACGCGAACGTCAGCGCGTTCTACGACGCTGGCGGGCCGCCAGCGGGATTCACCGAGCTGCACGCCGATGGCACGCCAGCCTCGTTCACCTGGTACAAGATCGCCGGCGCCAGCGAGCCGGGCAGCTACACCACCGAGTTCATGCCGGCGACCTCGACCACTGCTGGCGTCATCTCAACCTGGACTGGCACGCACCCGACGGCGCCCATCGACCTCAGCGCGCGCGGCGCCGGCTCCGGCACCACAGCCACCCTGGCCGGTACCGGCATGACCGTGCCGCGAAACGGCAGCATGCGCGTGTCGGCGACGGCCGTCTCGGCCAACACGACCGCCTCCTACTCCGGAGGCATGTCGAAGGTGTCGTGTGAGCGCACCTCCTCGCCGTCGGTCTCCGTCGGCTACGAAGCGGTCAACGCCGGCACGCTCGCGGCCCGCACCGCGACGGTTGGCAACGGCAACTGGTCGTCGCACATGATGGTGCTGCGCCCCGCACCGACCGCGCCGGCCGTGGCGACGATCAGCCCCGGCGCGGGCCCGACGACGGGCGGCACGTCGGTCGTGATCACCGGCACCGACTTCACCGGGGCGACGGGCGTCACCTTCGGCGGCGTGCCCGGCACCGGGCTCACCGTGAACAACGACGGACAGATCACCGTGACCGCGCCGGCGGGCGCAGCCGGGGTCGCCGACATCCGCGTGACGACGCCGCTCGGGACCTCGCCCAACACCTCCGCCGACGACTTCACCTACTACACGCCGCCGACCATCACCTCGATCTCGCCGAGCGTCGGCCCGAACGCCGGTGGCACGTCGGTCACGATCACCGGCACGAACTTCGCCGGCCTCTCCGGCGCCTCGGCGGTCGTGTTTGGCGGCACGAACGCCACCAGCTACGTCGTCAACAACTCGACGACGATCACCGCCACAGCTCCGGCGGGGACCGGAACCCAGAACATCCGCGTGACGACGCCCGGCGGCACGACGCCGAACACCGCGGCCGACGACTACACCTACTACGCCCTCCCGACCGTGACGGCGCTCGCGCCGAGCAGCGGCCCGGGGGCCGGCGGGACCAGCGTGACGATCACCGGCACGAACTTCGCCGGACTCTCCGGCGCCTCCGCCGTGCAGTTCGGCGGCACGAACGCCACGAGCTACGTGGTGAACAGCGCAACCTCGATCACCGCCACGGCGCCCGCCGGCACCGGCACCCAAGACGTACGCGTGACCACGCCCGGCGGCACGAGCGCGAACACCGCAGCCGACAACTACACCTACTACGCGATCCCGACCGTGACCAACCTCGCGCCGTCGAGCGGACCAGCGGCCGGTGGCACCAGCGTGACGATCACCGGCACGAACTTCACCGGGCTCTCCGGCGCCTCCGCCGTGCAGTTCGGCGGCACGAACGCCGCGAGCTACGTCGTCAACAACGCGACGACCATCACCGCCACGGCCCCCGCCGGGAGCGGCACCCAAGACGTGCGCGTGACCACACCGGGCGGCACCACGGCCAACACCGGAGCCGACGACTACACCTACATCCCGCTGCCGACGATCACGAGCCTCTCGCCAACCGGCGGCCCGACGGCCGGCGCGACCACGGTCACGATCACCGGCACGGGATTCACCGGCGCGACGGTCGTGACCTTCGGTGGCACGAACGCCACCGGCTACACCGTCGACAGCTCGACGCAGATCACGGCCACTGCGCCAGCGCGAGCCGCGGGCACGGTCAACGTCGCCGTCACGACGCCGGGCGGCACGAACGCCAATACGGCAGCCGACGACTACACCTACTACGCCGTTCCGACCGTGTCGGGGATCGCACCGACGAGCGGGCCCGAAGCGGGCGGCAACAGCGTGGTCATCACGGGGACGAACTTCTCCGGCCTCTCGGGCGCCTCCGCGGTGCAGTTCGGTGGCACGAACGCTACGAGCTACGTGGTCAACAGCGCCACGCAGATCACGGCGACCGCGCCGGCCGGCACGGGCGCCGTGAGCGTCCGCGTCACGACGCCCGGCGGCACGACCGCCAACACTGCCGCCGACGACTACACCTACGTGCCGCTGCCGACCGTCACGAACGTGTCGCCGAGCGCCGGCCCGACCACGGGCGGGACGACGGTCACGATCACCGGCACGAACTTCACGGGCGCGAGCTCGGTCACCTTCGGCGGAACGAACGCCACCGGCTACACGGTCGACAGCGCCACGCAGATCACCGCGACGGCGCCGGCCCGCGCCGCGGGCAACGCCGACGTACGCGTGACGACCGCCGGTGGCACGTCGGCCAACACCGCGGCCGACGACTACGCGTACTTCGCCGCGCCGACGGTCACCTCGATCAGCCCGATGAGCGGCCCGGCGCCGGGCGGCACGTCGGTCACGATCACGGGCACCAACCTGACGGGCGCGACGGCCGTGACCTTCGGCGGCGTGAACGCCACGGGCTACTCGGTCGTCAACGCGACGACGATCACGGCGACCGCGCCGCCCGGCACGGGCACCGTCGACGTGCGGGTCACCACGCCCGGCGGCACGTCGGCCAACACCGCCGCCGACGACTTCACCTACATCCCGGCCCCCACGGTCGTGAGCCTCTCACCGACGCAGGGCCCCGCCGCCGGCGGAACGACGGTCACGATCACGGGCACGACCTTGACCGGCGCCACAGCCGTCAGCTTCGGCGGCACCGCCGCGACCGGGTTCACGGTCGTCAACGGGACCACGATCACGGCGACCGCGCCAGCCCACGCGGCGGGCAGCGCCGACGTGCGCGTGACGACGCCGAGCGGCACCAGCCCGCACACCGCGGCCGACGACTACCCCTACGTCGCAGCGCCGCCCGTGACGGGCGTGAGCCCTGGCAACGGCGCCACCGCGGGCGGCACGGCGGTGACGATCACCGGCACGGGCTTCACGGGCACGACGCAGGTCACGTTCGGCGGCACGAACGCGACGGGCTACTCGGTCGTCAACGCCACCACGATCACCGCGACGGCGCCCGCCCACGCTGCGGGCACCGTCGACGTGCGCGTGACCACGGTCGGTGGCACCAGCGCCAACACGGGCGCCGACGACTACCTCTACGTCGACCCGCCGGTCGTCAGCTCGCTCACGCCGTCGACCGGTCCGGCAACCGGCGGCACCGTGGTCACGATCACGGGGAGCTTCCTCACCGGCGCCACCGGCGTCACGTTCGGCGGGACCCCGGCGACGAGCTTCCTCGTAGTCAACGCGACGACGATCACGGCGACCGCACCGGCTGGCAGCGGCGTCGCCGACGTGCGCGTGACGACCCCGAGCGGCACCAGCGCCAACACCGCCGCCGACAACTTCACGTATGTGGCCGCCCCTACGGTGACCAGCCTGTCGCCGACGCAGGGCCCCGATGTCGGCGGCACATCGGTCGTCATCACAGGGACGAACCTCACCGGCGCCACGACCGTCACCTTCGGCGGTATCAGCGCCATCGGCTACACCGTCGACAGCGCGACGCAGATCACCGCGACCGCACCCGCGCACATCCCAGCGACCGTCGACGTGCGCGTCACGACCGTCGGCGGCGTGAGCGCGAACACCGCGGCCGACGACTTCGAGTACCTCAACGCCTGCGGCCTCGGCAGCCTCGCGATCAGCGCGACCGACTTCTCCTTCACGCCAGTCACGATGGACGGCCTGGACCGTACCGAGTCGACGACGACCACGATGCAGGTCTCCGACATGACCGGTGCGGGCCTCGGCTGGAAGGTCGAGATCGGGACGACGCAGTTCAGCGCCGGCCCGGGGAAGACCCTCGACCCCGGCGCCGCCTGGATCACCAGCGCCAACGCCACGCCGCTCGGCGGCAGCTGCTCGAGCCCGACGAGCTCGGTCAACACCTACCCCGTGCCGCTGCCGATCAGCCCGTCAAGTGTCAAGGTCTACGACGCCGGGATCGGCACCGGACTCGGCCCGGTCGACCTGGAGCTCGGCGTCGACCTCGACATCCCGGGCAACGCTAAAGAGGGCACGTACCAGTCGACCTGGACGATCGACCTCTCGGCCGCGCCGTAGGCCGCACCGCTCCATTCCACGCGGCGTTTCGACCGCGCATCGCTGGAACTCCAGCTGCATCGACATTCATCCGGAATTCCAGCCGCGGAATCGGTTCTTCCGGCTATTCCGATGAAGGAGCGCTCAGTTTGCGCCGATCTCCTACGTGATGTCTCAAGACATGCGTCTCATGCCTGGGTTGCAAACCAGGACAGGGCGTAGAGCCGACTCTCCTCGGCTCGGCTGCCTTCCCACCCCGATTCGCCCCGGCGCGCTGCTGCTCGCGGCTGCGCTCCTGCTGGTCTTCGGGTTCGCGTGGCGTGCCCCGGAAGCCAGCGCCGATGTCGCCCACCGTGCGACGAGCTGCAACCACAACGAGAGCGGCGGCTCGCTCGTCGTGACCAAGCCTGCGGGCACCGTCGCCGACGACATCCTCATCGCCACCGCCGTCGAGAACGACACCGGCAACATCTCGCCCCCAGCCGGCTGGACGTCGCTGCAGTCGAACCAGCCTGACGCAGCGAGCTGGTACAAGGTGGCCGGGGGCAGCGAGCCCGCGAGCTACACGTTCTCCACGCCGTCCGGAGACACCTTCGGCGTGATCATCAGCGCCTTTTCGGGCGGCGACACCGCGTCGCCGATCGCGGGCTCAGCGAAGTCGTCGGGCACGTCGTCGTCGATCGCGCTGCCCAACACCACGGCGACGCGCAACGGCAGCATGCGGTGGTCCTCGGTCGCGCACAGTCCGAGCAACAACGTTTCGTCGAGCTGGAGCGGCGGCATGACCGAGGCCTGCGACCGCGCCGGCAACGACGCGGGCGTGGCCAGCGCCTACCAGACGCAGGCCAGCGGAGCGACACCCGCACGGACCGCGACCCTCGGCTCGAGCGAGCCGTTCTGGGCCTACACGGCCGTCGTCAACGCCGCGCTGCCGGAGATCACGTCGATCTCGCCGACGGCCGGTCCGACCGCGGGCGGCCAGACGGTCACGATCACCGGCCAGTACTTCACGGGCGCGACGTCGGTCACGTTCGGCGGCACGGCCGGCACGAGCGTCACGGTGGTCAACGACTCGACGATCACCGTCGTCACGCCAGCGCGCGCGATCGGCACCGTCGAGGTGCGGGTCACCACGACGCCGGGCACGAGCGTCGACGCGGGGGCGGTCGACAACTACACCTACCAGGCCCCGCCAACCGTGACCTCAATCAGCCCGGCGGCCGGGCCGACCGCGGGCGGCACCTCGGTGACGATCACCGGCACCAATTTCACTGGTCTCTCCGGGGCGGCGGCCGTGCAGTTCGGCGGCACCAACGCCAGCAGCTACACGGTCAACAGCGCGACCTCGATCACCGCCACTGCGCCAGCTCGCGCAGCAGGAGTCGCCGACGTGCGCGTGACCACGCCGGGTGGCACGAGCGCCAACACCGCCGCCGACGACTACACCTACTACGCGCCGCCGACGATCACGTCGATCAGCCCCGCGGCGGGCCCGACCGCCGGCGGCACGTCGGTGGTCATCATCGGCACGAACTTCGGCGGGCTCTCGGGCGCATCTGCGGTGGTGTTCGGGGCGACGAACGCCACGAGCTACACGGTCGACAGCGCCACGCAGATCACGGCCACCGCTCCTGCCGGCACAGGCACCCAAGACGTGCGCGTCACGACGCCCGGCGGCACGACGGCCAACACCGCCGCCGACAACTACACCTACTACGCACCGCCCACGATCACGTCGATCAGCCCCGCGACGGGCCCAGCCACGGGCGGCACGAGCGTCACGATCACCGGCACGAACTTCGCCGGGCTCTCCGGCGCTTCGGCCGTCGTGTTCGGCGGGACGAACGCGACGAGCTACACGGTCAACAGCGCCACCTCGATCACCGCCACCGCGCCGGCGGGCACCGGTACGCAAAACGTGCGCGTGACGACGCCGGGCGGCACAAGCGCCAACACGGCGGCTGACGACTACGTCTACGTGCCCGCACCGACCGTGACCAGCCTGTCGCCGAGCGCCGGCCCGACCGCGGGCGGCACCTCGGTGACGATCACCGGCACGAACTTCACCGGCGCCACGCAGGTCCAGTTCGGCGGCACCAACGCCACCGGCTACACGGTCGACAGCGCGACGCAGATCACCGCGACTGCGCCCGCCGGCGCCGCAGGCACGGTCGACGTGCGGGTCATGACGATCGGCGGCACAAGCGCCAACACCGCCGCCGACAACTACACCTATCATGCGGTCCCCACCGTCGCCTCGCTCTCGCCGACGCAGGGCCCGGAGTCAGGCGGCACGTCGGTCACCATCACCGGCACGAACTTCACCGGGCTCTCCGGCGCCGCCGCGGTGCAGTTCGGCGGCACGAACGCCACGAGCTATGTGGTCAACAGCGCGACGTCGATCACGGCCACCGCGCCGGCCGGCACCGGCGCGGTCAGCGTCCGCGTCACGACGCCGGGCGGCACGACCGCCAACACCGCCGCCGACGACTACACCTACGTGCCGCTTCCGACCGTCACGAACGTGTCGCCGAGCGCCGGCCCGACGGGCGGCGCCAACACCGTCACGATCACCGGCACGAACTTCACGGGCGCGAGCCAGGTCCGGTTCGGCGCGACCGACGCCACCGGCTACTCGATCGTCAATGCCACGACGATCACCGCGACCGTGCCGGCCGGCACCGGCACGCAAGACGTCCGCGTGACCACGGTCGGCGGCACGAGCGCCAACACCGCCGCCGACGACTACACCTACTACGCCGCGCCGACCGTCGCGTCGATCAGCCCGATGAGCGGCCCCGCCCCGGGCGGCACGTCGGTCACGATCACCGGCACGAACTTCGCCGGCCTCTCGGGCGCCTCCGCGGTCCAGTTCGGCGGCGTCAACGCGTCGGGCTACTCGGTCGTCAACTCGACGACGATCACGGCCACGGCGCCCCCGGGCAGCGGCACGGTCGACGTGCGCGTGACGACGCCCGGTGGGACCACACCCAACACCGCGGCCGACGACTTCACCTATATCCCGGCGCCGACCATCACCTCGCTCTCGCCGACGCAGGGGCCTGAGTCGGGCGCGAACACCGTGACGATCACGGGCACGACCTTTACCGGTGCAACGGCCGTTGATTTCGGCGGCACGAGCGCGACCGGGTACACCGTCGTCAACGCAACCACGATCACCGCGACCGCACCCGCCGGCACCGGCACCGTGAGCGTCCGCGTGACGACGCCAAGCGGCACCAGCGCCAACACCGCCGCCGACGACTACACCTACGTCCCGGCACCGACGGTCACGAACCTCTCGCCGAACGCCGGGCCGAACGCCGGCGCCAACACGGTCACGATCACCGGCACGAACTTCACGGGCGCTTCGGCGGTCGACTTCGGCGGCACGAGCGCGACCGGGTACACCGTCGTCAACGCGACCACGATCACGGCGACCGCGCCCGCCGGCACCGGCACCGTGAACGTGCGGGTCACGACGGTCGGCGGCACCAGCGCCAACACCGCGGCCGACGACTACACCTACTACGCCGCACCGACGATCACGTCGATCAGCCCGATGAGCGGCCCGGCACCGGGCGGCACGTCGGTCACGATCACCGGCACCGGCTTCACCGGGCTCTCGGGCGCCTCGGCGGTGCAGTTCGGCGGGGTCAACGCCACGGGCTACAGCGTGGTCAACAGCACCACGATCACCGCCACGGCGCCGCCCGGCACGGGCACCGTCGACGTCCGCGTGACGAACCCCGGCGGCACGAGCGCCAACACCGCGGCCGACGACTTCACCTACATCCCGGCACCGACCGTGGTGTCGCTGTCGCCGACCAGCGGCCCGCAGGCCGGCGGCACGACCGTGACGATCACCGGCACGCACTTCACCGGCGCGACGCAGGTCACGTTCGGCGGCACCGACGCCACCGGCTACACCGTGGTGAACGCCACGACGATCACGGCGACCGCCCCGCCCGGCACGCCGGGCTCCGCCGACGTGCGCGTGACCACGCCGAGCGGCACAAGCGCCAACACCGCCGCCGACGACTACACCTACATCGCCACGCCAACGGTGACCGGCCTCAGCCCCAGCAGCGGCGCGACCGCCGGCGGGACGACCGTCACGATTACCGGCACCGGCTTTACCGGCACCACGCAGGTCCAGTTCGGCGGCGTCAACGCCACCGGGTTCACCGTCGTCAACGCGACCACGATCACCGCGACTGCCCCGGCTGGCACGGGCGTGGTGAACGTCCGTGTGACGGCGCCGGGCGGCACCAGCGCCAACACCGGCGACGACGACTACGCCTACCTCGATCCGCCGGTCGTGAGCTCGATCTCACCGTCGACCGGCCCTGCCACGGGCGGCACCGTGGTGACGATCACGGGCAGCTTCCTCACGGGCGCGACCGGCGTGACCTTCGGCGGCGTGAACGCGACGAGCTTCACGGTCGTCAACGCGACCACGATCACCGCGACCGCCCCGGCTGGCAGCGGCGTCGTGAGCGTGCAGGTCACCACCGCCGACGGCACGAGCGCCAACACCGCCGCCGATGACTTCACCTACGTCGACGCGCCGACGGTGACGAGCCTCTCGCCGACGAGCGGTCCCGACGTCGGCGGCACGTCGGTCACGATCACCGGCACGAACTTCACGGGCGCGACGCAAGTCACGTTCGGCGGCACGAGCGCCGTGGGCTTCACCGTCGACTCGGCGACCCAGATCACCGCGACGTCGCCGACGCACGCCGTCGGCCTGGCCGACGTGCGCGTCACGACCGAGGGCGGCGTGAGCGCGAACACGGCGGCCGATGACTACGAGTTTCTCGCCGCGTGCGGCCTCGGCGGCCTGACGGTGTCGGCCACAGACTTCTCGTTCACGCCGCTCACGATGAACGGCCTCGACCAGATCCACTCGACGACGACCACCGTGCAGGTCTCCGACATGACCGGCTCCGGAGCCGGCTGGAAGCTCGAGGTCGGTACGACCCAGTTCACCGCAGGCCCGGGTCAGACGCTGCCCGCCACCGCCGCGCGCATCACCGGCGCGACCGCCACTCCGCAGGGCGGGAGCTGCTCGGCGCCGACGAGCAACGTCAGCGCCTACCCGGTGCCGCTGCCGATCAGCCCCGCCAAGGCGAAGGTCTACAACGCCGAGGTCAACACGGGTCGCGGTCCCGTCGACGTGGAGTTCGGTGTCGACCTCGACGTCCCGGCCGACACCGAGGCCGGCACCTACACCTCGACCTGGACGATCGACCTGTCGGCCGCCCCGTAGACCGCCGCAAGCCGGCGACCGTGGCAGGATGAGGCCATGGCGTCGACGCCCAAACCGAGCGACGGCCGCGACACCGAGCTTCCGGCCGAGTGGACCGACACGGCGCGCCTGAAGGACCTCTCGCAGCTTCCGCTCCACGCGCTATTCCCGCGCGAGGTGCGGCTCGAACCGCGCGAGCGTCTGCTGATCGCGATGGCCGATTCGGTCCGCGAGCATGGCTTTCGCGGCGCAAGCATCGCCGACGTCGTCAAGCGCGCGCGCACCTCACGCCGGACGTTCTACGAGTGCTTTGCCGATCGCGAGGACTGTTTTCTTTCGCTGTTCGACGTGAGCAACACCGTCTTCGTTGCGCGCATCACTGCAGCCCTGGATACGACCAAGCCGTGGCGCGAGCAGATCGACGCAGCGCTCGCCATGTATCTGCAGGTCGTTCGGAGCGAGCCCGCCATCACTCTGGCGTTCTCACATGAGCTGTCGGCGCTCGGCGAGCGCGGCGCCGAGCGCAAGCGCCGTGAGATGGACAGCTTCGCCGCGCTGCTCGTCGACCTGGTCGAGCGCGTGCGCTTGACGAACCCTGAACTGCGTCCGATGCCGCAGAGCGCCGCCTACGTGATCACGAGCGGCCTGCGCGAAAGCGCCGCGCACGCGCTCGCGACAGGCCGAGACCCCGACGAGATCGCGGCAGCCGTTGCCGAAATGATCTCGAGCATCGTCTCGGACTAGCTACTCCGGCCGAGAAACCAGCCTTGTTGAGGGAGGCTCAGCCGCGCCACGCCAGAGTTGGTACAAGTAGATACCATTTGGTACAAGTTTGTACCGCCGCGCTTCGCGGTTCTTGTCCCAACGCCCGTTCCGGGCCCTTTTGAGAGGTCTCTCAGACATGCCTCGTCTCTCCCGTCGCCGCCTTTGGGCGTCGGCCCTCGCTACCGCTGGACTCGCAGCGGCGCTGGCCCCGGTCGGCGCCAACGCCGCACTGACCGTCGACCAGGTCCCCGGTCCGAACGTCAGCGCGGGTCGGTTCACACTGCCGCTCACCTGCAAGGTCACGCTTCCCTGGCTCGGCAACCTGCAAGTCCTGGAGCTGCCGGGAACCGTGCAGGTCGCCGGGGCCATGCCGGCGAGCGTCGGCCCCGGCCAGCGCTTCTACCTGAGTAAGGCCAGCGGCCGCGTCATCCTGCCGTCGTGGCTCTCGACCCTTGCTCCGCTCATCGGCGCCGCGAAGGCCCGCGCCGTCGTCCCGCAGGTGAACATCCGCGCGGCCGGCGCGACGCCCGAGGTCATCAACATGGCCAAGTCGCCCATCACGGTCTCCAACATCAAGCTCACGCCCAACAAGGAGATCAGCGTCGGCGTACCGATCAACGGCTACTTCAACGTCGGACCGTGGACGGCTCCGAACCGCGGCACCGTCACCCTGTCGTTCGTCAACGCCGTTGCTCGCGTTGACCTGCAGACGGGCTTCGGGACGACGCTGATGACGGTGACGGCGAACTGCACCACCGCAGGCAAGCTCGGCCTCGCAACGCTCGACGTCGGCGGCCCGGCAGGCCAGCCAGACGCCAACGTCGACGCCAACGTCGACAGCTTTGCGGCTCCGCCGTCGAGCTTCGACAACGGAGTCATCAGCGCGGCGTACCAATGCCGCATCCTCGGTCGCAGCTTCACCACCGCTGTCGCACTCAGCGCCATCTCGCCGCTGTCGCTACCGCTCGGAACGTCGTTGTACTTCCAAAAGGCCAACGGTGCGTTCGCCCTGTCGCCCGAAGCTGTCGCCTACCTGCTCGACCAGGGCGTGAGCTCGATCAGCGGGACGGTGCGCAGTCTCAAGGTCACCACAGAGGGCGCCACGCCAAGCGTTCTCGATGTGCTCGGCGGCAACCCGGCGCCCCTCGCGCCGACGCCGCTCGTCCGCGGCCAGCGGGCCGTCGTGATTGCTCCCAGTACGGGCGACTTGACCGTGGGGCCGTTCAAGAGGATCGGAACCCAGACCATTCGGGCGCAGGGTGGCGACGCCGTTCTCGACCTCGATACCCCAACCGGCGTGCAGACCGTCACCTGCACCCCGCCGACGAGCCCGCGGGTGTTCATCGGCCCGACGCTCTAAGGGACGAGCGTCGCCTGCGCGGCGAGAGTGAGCCGCGCGGACATGTGACACGGACAGTGCAGCCGGTGGGCGGACGCCTCCCCCCACCGGCGCGCTCCACTCCGAAGAACGCAAGCTGCCCACCCCTGCTCCAAACGTCGCGGCCGCGTTCACGGACTCGCAAGGCGCCACGGAGCACGATGCGGCGCGTGTCACCCACCGCGTCCTCACCACTTCGGAAGACCGCCATGCGCGGCGCCGCGATCGGCCTCACGGCGGCGTTCGGCTTCGGCCTTGCCGCTGCCCCCGCGGCGACCGCCGGACCCAAGCAGTACCTGACGATAGCGAAAGACCCGACCGGCGACGCGCCATCGCCCTCGCGCGACATCATCGAGACGATCGCCCGCTACAAGAGCGACGGCAGCATCCTTTTCGTCGTCACGCTCGCGGGGCCGATCGATCCGGCGAACGCCGACTCGCTGGTGAGCGTGAGCCTCGGTTCCACGTGCAACAAGGTCGTCGGCCTCGGCATCGGCTTGCTGTCGGAACCCGACGTCGTCGAGTTCGCCGCCGTCTCCACGAAGCAGAAGAAGATCAGCAACGGGCGCACGGGCCGCGGCGAGATCACGAACAACGTGTTCACGTTCCTCGTCAAGCACCCGTCGATCGCCGGCTGGAAGCCCGGCTGCTACGCGATCGCGCTCGCCGATCCGAAGTCAGCCGACGACGAGGTCCCGACGCTGTTCGACAAGACCGGCGAAGTCAAGCTCGGCCCGCGCAAGTAGGCGTCGTTCGCCGGGGGGAGCTCAGCGGCCCGCCAGGTAACGCTCCGCCAGCGCGCAGGCGCCGTCGGTGAAGCCCGACCCGTGCGCCGCGGCTTCGGTCGCGGTGCCGTGGTTGCGGGCGACCCAGCCGAGCAGCACGAGCCGGCGGAGCATCACGAACGTCGGCAGCTGCGCCTCCGCTGCGGCGCTGAGCTCGCGGACCGTCCGGTAGCCGGTCGCCCACGCGTCGGCGAGGCGGTCGACGCGCGGGTCGTCTTCCATGAACGACACGGCCGAGCCGAAGTCGTACATGAACCAGCTCGGGCCGCAGTCGTCGAAGTCGATCACGCGCACGACCTGCCGGCCGTCCTTCACATCGAGGAGCAGGTTCGACGGGCGCAGGTCGCCATGGACGAGCCCGAAGTCGCCTCGGCCGACCGGAAAGCTCGCAAGGTCGCGGCGAACCGCGGACTCGGCGGCGGTCAGGATCGCCAGCTCCTCAGCTCCGAGCCCGATCGCCTCGCGCCATGAGCCGAACGCCGGCCGCGGGCCAAGGAGCTGCTCGGCGTTCCACGGGCGCCGGCAGAACCCGGGCGGCAACCTCCAGCCCTCGACCTGGTCATGCAGCCGGGCTGCGACCGCGCCGAGCGTGGCGAACGAGGGCGCGAGGTCGCCGCTCGCCGCCGTCGCGATCGGCGCAGCCCCGTCGACCCACCCCACCACGGTCGCAAGCCGCTCGCCGTCGAGCGTCTCGATGCGCGCGACGCGGTCACCGGAGATCGCCGCGATCGGCGGCGGCACCTCCACGCAGCGCGTCTGCGCGAGCGCGTCGAGCCACAGCAGCTCGCTCTTGATCTGCGCCACGTCGTGGTGGCCCGCCCGATGGATCCGCAGCGCGGCACGCTCGTTCGTGACGGGGTCCTCGATCCGGAAGGTCACGTTCTCCGCGAGGCTCACCACGTCGAGCGCGGCACGCGGCGAGAAGTCGAACTGCGCGAGCGCGCGCCGCGCGATGGCGAGCGACTCCTCGACGTGCGTCCCGATCACCGTGGTCATCCCGCCGAGCGTAAGCCGCCAAAACGCCTGCGCCGTCGAAAGTTCCCGCGGCACTTTTGTCCGCGCGGACAATCCTTCGGGCAAGGCCAAAACCCGCCACGCGCTTTTGGCCATCTGGACAACAGCGCGCCCCGGGCACCTGCCTACGCTGGCTCGGCACCGTCCACCGACCCGTGCAGGTTTCAGCCCAATGGCCCGTTTCTCCCCCACCACGACGTTCGCGATGCCGACGCGCAAAACGCGCTCCCCCGAGGCGAGGATCCCCGTGCAGGAGATCCCCGTGCAGGCGGCCGCAAAAGCGTCCAAGCTCACCGGCCACGGCAAGCCGACGGGCGCCCTCGGCGTGTTCGGTGAGCGGCGCGCCCCGGCACGCCGCGCCGACTTCCGCACGCCGCCGCGCTAGAACTCACGCATGAGCGAGATCTCCCGGGAGCGCTACGCGGCGCTCTACGGCCCCACGGCCGGCGACCGCGTACGCCTCGCCGACACCGACCTCTTCATCGAGATCGAGGACGACCTCGCCTTCGGCGGCGAGGAGGCCGTGTTCGGCGGCGGCAAGGTGATCCGCGAGTCGATGGGCCAGTCGACGGCCCTGCGCGCCGACGGCACCCCCGACATGGTCATCACCGGCGCGATCGTGCTCGACCACTGGGGGATCGTCAAGGCCGATGTCGGCATCCGCGACGGCCGGATCGTCGCGCTCGGGAAGGCCGGCAACCCCGACACGATGGACGGCGTGCACCCGGACCTCGTGATCGGCCCGTCGACCGAGATCCTCGCCGGCAACGGCCGGATCCTCACGGCCGGCACGATCGACTGCCACGTGCACCTGATCTGCCCGCAGGTGATCGAGGAAGGCCTGGCCGCAGGCACCACGACGATCATCGGCGGCGGAACCGGCCCCGCCCACGGCACCCTCGCCACGACGGTGACGCCAGGCGCCTGGAACCTGCAGATGATGTACACGGCGCTCGAGCACTACCCGATCAACGTGATGCTGCTCGGCAAGGGCAACACCGCGTCGGAGGCGGCGCTCTGGGAGCAGCTGCGCGCGGGTGCCGGCGGCTTCAAGCTCCACGAGGACTGGGGCACGACGCCCGCGGTGATCGACCGCTGCCTCAACGTGTGCGACGAATCCGGGGCGCAGGCGTCGATCCACACCGACACGCTGAACGAGGCCGGATTCGTCGAGCACACCCTCGCCGCGATCGCCGGCCGGTCGATCCACACGTACCACACGGAGGGTGCGGGCGGAGGCCATGCGCCCGACATCATCACGGTCGCCGGCTACGACCACATCATGCCGTCGTCGACCAATCCGACCCGCCCGCACACGGTGAACACGATCGACGAGCACCTCGACATGCTCATCGTCTGCCATCACCTCAACCCGTCGGTGCCGGAAGACCTCGCGTTCGCCGAGTCGCGGATCCGCCCGTCGACGATCGCCGCCGAGGACCACCTCCACGACCTCGGTGCGATCTCGATGATCGGCGCGGACTCGCAGGCGATGGGCCGCGTCGGCGAGGTCGTCTCGCGGACCTGGCAGACGGCGCACGTGATGAAGCGGGCCCGCGGCTCGCTGCCGGGCGACGGCCCCGCCGACAACCACCGCGCTCGCCGCTACGTGGCCAAGTACACGATCTGCCCGGCTGTCGCCCACGGGCTCGACCGCGAGATCGGCTCGATCGAGGTCGGCAAGCTCGCCGACCTCGTCCTGTGGGACCCCGCCTTCTTCGGCGTGAAGCCCGAGCTGGTGATCAAGCGGGGCGCGATCGTGTCGGCCGCGATGGGCGACGCGAACGCGTCGATCCCGACGCCCCAGCCGATCATGCAGCGGCCGATGTTCGGGGCGGCGCCGTCGCTCGCAGGCAGCCTCGGGCTGAACTTCGTGGCGCAGGCCGCGATCGACGACGGGCTCCCCGAGCGCCTGGCGCTCTCCCGCGAGTTCGTGGTCGCCGAGAACGTGCGCCAGCGGGGCAAGGCCGACATGCCGCAGAACACGGCGACGCCGACGATCGCCGTCGACCCCGACACGTTCACCGTGTCGATCGACGGCGACGTGGTCGAGCAGGCGCCGGTCGCCGAGCTGCCGATGGCCCAGAAGTACTTTCTCTTCTAGGGCGACAGGTCGCCGCCGCCCGCCTCCATGCCTACCCACTCGACCACCCTCAGCTCGGCGCTGCTGCTGCTCGCCGACGGCCGACTGCCCGCCGGCGGACACGCGCATTCCAGCGGGCTCGAGCAGTCGGTCGAGCAGGGCGACGTGCACGACATCGCCACGCTCGAGGCGTTCCTGCACGGGCTGCTGCGCACGAGTGCGGAGACCGGCATCGCGGTGGCTGCGGCCGCGTGCGCAGCCAGACACACCCTCCACGACGCACGGCTGATCGAGCTCGACGCCGAGGAGTCGGCGCGCACGCCGTCGGCGTCGCTGCGGCAGGCCTCGCGGGCGCAGGGCCGTCAGCTGCTGCGCGCCGCCGAGGCGATCTGGCCGGCCCCCGGGCCGATCGTCCTGCCGCCGCTGCCGCACGGGCCGCACCTCGCCCTCGCAC
>JAEZDB010000279.1 GCA_023429855.1 Actinomycetes bacterium | reverse complement strand
CCGCGGCCCTCGCGCTGGCAGCGTGGACCGGCGGCCCGACGCTCGCCACGGGTGCGACGACGCCGACGTCGCCCGCCACGCCGACGACTCCGACGACGCCCGTCAACCCCACGCCGCCGAAGGCGATGACAGGGGCCGTCGCGGGCACGAGCCAGACCGGCACGACGCTCACGGCGTTGATCACGCCCGGTGGCGCTGACACGACCTACCGCTTCGAGTACGGCACGAGCACGGCCTACGGCCTGCGGACCGCTGACGCGATCGTCGCGGCGGGCACGGATGCGGTCACGGTGGAGGCCCCGATTGCCGGTCTCACGGCCGGCACGAGCTACCACTACCGCGTGGTCGCCACCAACGCGGCGGGTGTGACCCCCGGCGCGAACCGCACGTTCACCACGAGCTCGCTGCCCAGGCGCCCGGCGGTCGCGACGCGCACGCCGTCGCCACTTGCGCCGACCGAGGCGACGCTCGTCGGCCGGGTCAACCCCTACGGCCAGGCCACCACCGCGAAGTTCGAGTGGGGCACGAGCAGGAAGCTCGGCAGGTCCACGGCGACGCAGTCCGTGGCGGCCACCTCCCCGACGGTCACGATTACCGCGCCGCTCGCCGGTCTCAAGGCCAACACGAGGTACTACTTCCGCACCGTCGCGACCAACAAGACGGGCACGGCGCGCAGCTCGATCCGCTCGTTCACCACGAGCCGCGGACTCTCCGGCGTGAGCATCACGTCGTCGTCGCGGAAGATCGCGTGGGACGGCAGCATCGGCATCGGCGGCAGCGTCGGCGGCCAGGCGCCCGGCGGCGTCACGGTCGCGCTGCTGCGTCAGGACCACCCGTTCACCGCCGCGTTCCGCGAGGTCGCAACCGCGAAGACGACGAGCTCCGGCAAGTACGGCTTCACGGTGAGCCGGGTCTACGCGTCGGCCAAGTTCCAGACGGTTGTCAAGGGCTCCACGACGCCGCCGAGCCCGACCGTCACGATCGGCAGCCAGGTCCTCGTGAAGCTCCGCTCGACCAGGCGCAAGGCGGCCAGCGTGCGTCTCTCCGGCGTCGTCCTCCCGGCGACGCTCCCCAACACGGCACGCGTCTCCGTGCAGCGCAAGACGCCGAAGGGCCGCTGGATCCGCGTCAAGCGCGTCACGCCGACCGCGTCGGCCAAAGGCAAGCTGCGCTTCGCGGTCACCGTCAAGCGCACGTCGAAGACGCGCACCTACCGCGCGGTCGTCCTGCCGAACGACGGCGGCGCCCACGTGCAGACGGCCTCGCAGCGCGTGGCCGTGCCGCGCAAGCGCTGACCGCACCCCCTGCACTTATTCGCACATTCCGCGTGGGGTGTGTACGGTCGTGCGCGTGTTGCCGCGTCGCGCTGGGTTCTGGGTCTTTGCCGTCTTGGCGATCATGCCGGCGGCGCCGGCCGCGGGGGCCGTCCCGCGTGAGGGCAACGCCTTCTCGCCGAGCACTGCGGCCGAGCTCCTAGAAGCCGCCGACACGATCACTGCGGAGTCCGCAGCTGGTAAGCGCGACGGCTACCAGATTCACCTGCTGCCGAAGACCTACGCGATCGACCGGCCGCTGGTGATTCGCGGGGCGTGGGGCGTGGCGCTGCAGTACGACCTCGAGTCCGACCCGCCTGTCATTACCAACGCCGGCGCGCCGGGCCCGCTGCTGGAACTCGCCGTGAGCGGCGCGCCGGATGCGTTTCACAATCCCACGCCGACGCGCCGCGGTGTGATCTTCCGGCTGACGGGCAGCTCGAGCGCCGCCTTCCCGGCGGTGCACCTCGAACGCGGTGGCACGTTTCAGCTCGGCGTCGAGGTGCCGGCTTCAACTCCCAACGTGACCGCAGTGCAGCTCGGAGCGTTCGACCGGCAGGCGTCGATCGACGACCCGCCGACGGCCGCCGGTTTCGTCGTCACGAGCTTGGCCAGCTCGGCACCTGCGGTCCGCATCGGTTCTGGCGGCGTGCTCAACGATTCCGTCGTCCTCGGCGGGAACCCGGCGGTCGACCTGGTGGACTCGCCGGGCACAGGCGAACAGACGACGCTCGTTTGGCGTAACGCCCTCTACGCCACCCCGGCCACCGAGACGGTGCTGCGCGCTGCTCCCGGAACGCGCACGGCGTACAGCGTCTCCTCGAACGTGGTCGACGGTACCGCCGGTGCTTCCACACTGGTGTCGGTCGCTGCGCCCACCGCGCCTGCTGCACCCCAGGTGCTCCTCCGCGGTCTCACGCTCGACGGCACGTCTTCGTCGACCGCCCTTCGCATTGCCGGCGGCGCCGTCGACGTGCCGGGCCTGCTCAGCCTCGGGAGCGCCACGGTGATCGGCTGCGTTGCGGTGCCGTCGGCTTCTGCGCAGGTCACGCTCGAAGGCTTCTACGCTGAAGGCAGCGTCGCGTCGTCGCCGAACTGCGCCGTAACCGCGAGCGGCCGGCGGACCGGTGAGCTTCGCCTTGTCGACCGCAATGGCGGCGACTACGAGCCGCTCTGGGGCAGCACGCTGATCGACGGCGGCCCGACTCGCCGCGAGGGTCGCTTCAACGAATACGCCGGGTCGTATTGGGATCTCTACGGCGGGCTTCGCTACCAGGTCGGCAAACTCGGGGATCTCCTTCCCGAGGATCACAACGACATCGGCGCGATCGAGTACCAGCCGGCCGAGCCCGAGACCGGGCCCGTGACCGGCACCTGGGTCGCGGGCGAGCCGGTGCACCTGTCTGCCACCGCCGTCGATCCCAACGGGCCGGGCGAAACCGCCGAACTGCGCTACGAGTGGCGAACCTCCGATGGAGCGGTCGTGGCGAACGGGGCAGACGCGACCTGGCAGCCGCCTGCCGGGGCGACCTCGCTGTCGCTGATCCTGCACGTCGTCGACCCGTCGGGCCGCTTCGCCTGGCGTTCGCTCGACTTGGCGCCCACGCAAGCCTCGGTGCTTCCACCGGATCTGAAAGAGACGAGTCCGCGCTCGCCCACGTCCACGCCCACGCCTACGCCTACGCCGCGACCGCCGTCCACGCCGCCGTCGACGACGACCAAGAGGCCGCCGACGCTGCTCGACCTCGACCTCGTGCGCAAGTTTGTGTCGCGCAACGCGCGCCGCCCGAGCGGCCCGGGAGCGACGAAGAAGACCGAAGGCAAACTCGCGCTCGAGCTCACCCGCGACGCGCAGGTCACCATCACGGCGGCCGCGCTCGCCAAGGGCGTCGCTACGACGGTGCCAGGTGCGTCGTTCACGTTTGCCGCCAAGCGCGGCATCAGGACGGTGCGGCTGACCACGCGCTTCGGGAGCGCGCGCCTCAAGCGCGGTCTGTATCGGCTGACGGTCGCCGCTCCAGGCCCGTCTGGCCAGACCGAACAGCAGACGGTCGTGGTGCGGATCCGCTGATCCCGCTCCGCTGATGCGTGCCGCGCGCCGTCACACAG
>JAEZDB010000254.1 GCA_023429855.1 Actinomycetes bacterium | reverse complement strand
GGTGGACGCTTCACCTCACCAGCGTGCCACGGCCACGCCGTACGCTGGAAGGACCAGCCCAGCACCGAGAGGAGACACCCATGACGCACGACATGGACCCCACGGCGGGCACCAACCCCGACGCCGTGGCCGACAGGGACCTCGACAGCGAGGCGCTCTCCGACGAGCTCGACGTCGACACCGAGGCCCCGCTCGACGAGGCCGATCCGACCCACCCCGACTCCGAGCGCGTCGAGCCGCAGGTCGAGGAGTCGCAGGCGGACGCCTGACCAGCCGCTGGGGAGACCGCTGACGAGCTGGATCCGCAGCGTGCCGGTGTGGGTCAGACCCGCTCGAGGATCATGGCCATGCCCTGGCCGCCGCCGACGCACATCGACTCCATGCCGATGGTGCCGCCGCTGTCCTCGAGGCCGTTGAGCAGGGTGGTCATGATGCGGGCGCCGGTCATGCCGAACGGGTGGCCGAGGGCGATGGCGCCGCCGTTCACGTTCAGCTTGTCGTAGCTGATCCCGAGGTCACGGGCGGAGGGCACCACCTGGGCGGCGAAGGCCTCGTTGATCTCGACCAGGTCGATGTCGTCGATGGTCATGCCCGCACGGGCCAGGGCCTGGCGGATGGCCTCGACGGGGCCGAGGCCCATGATCTCGGGGTCGAGGCCGGACACACCGGAGGAGACGACGCGGGCCAGCGGCGTGAGGCCGAGCTCCTTGGCGCGGGTGTCGCTCATGACGATCACGGCGGCGGCGCCGTCGTTGAGCGGGCAGGCGTTGCCGGCGGTGACGGTACCGTCGGGCTTGAACGCCGGGCGGAGCTTGGAGAGGCCCTCGGCGGTCGTGCCGGCGCGCGGGCCGTCGTCCTTGGTGACGACGGTCTCGGGCACGTCGATGGTGTTGCCCTCTTTGTCGACGTCCTGGTGGGCGGCGACGGTGACGCCGATGATCTCGGCGTCGAAGTGGCCCGACTCCTGAGCGGCGACGGCGCGCTGCTGGGAGATGGCGGCCCACTCGTCCTGCTCCTCGCGGGTGACGCCGTACTTGTCGGCGACGTTCTCGGCGGTGAGGCCCATCGGGATGTAGACGTTGGTGATCGAGCCCTCGGAGCCGTTGAGCTTCGAGTTGAACTCCCAGGCGCCGCCCTGCACGGTGCGCGAGACGGCTTCGACGCCGCCGGCGATGTACTGGTCGCCTTCGCCGGCCACGATCGCGTGGAAGGCGTTGCGGATCGTCTGGAGCGACGAGGCGCAGAAGCGGTTGGTGGTCGCGCCGGGGACCTCGAACGGGAGGCCGGCGAGGAGGGCGGCGTTGCGGGCGACGTTGTAGCCCTGCTCGGCTTCACCGAAGGCGGCGCCGTAGAGGACGTCCTCGGTCTGACCGAAGTCGACGCCGGGGTTGCGCTCGATCAGGGCCCGGATCGGCAGCGACGCAAGGTCGTCGGCGCGGACGGTCTTGAGCGATCCCTTGACGGCGCGGCCGATCGGGGTGCGGATTGCGTCAACAATGACGGCTTCAGGCATGTCGGATTTCTCCGTGTATTGCTTGGGTCCCGGCGGTCTCACTCCACGGGACATGACTTCCCCGGCGGTCTCACTCCACGGGGGCTGCGAAGCAGTCTACTCACGCGTAGCTACGACGCGTCGGCTGACTGCCGTGGCGCGTTGCCGGTCCCGCCTCCGCGCGACGCGAACTCGCCAATCGGGGAGTTTCAACCCGGATTAGACCCTCCAGGACTCCTTGATACTTCGCCGCCGCGCCAATCGGGGAGTTTCAACCTGGATTAGACCCTCCAGGACTCCTTGATACTTCGCCCTCGCGCCAATCGGGGAGTTTCGACCCGGATTAGACCCTCCAGGACTCCTTGATACTTGGCGGGGCGCTGGCGCCGCAAGGGCGCTGGCGCCGCAAGGGCGCTGGGACGGCGGGGTGGCCCTATTCGAGGCCGAGGTCGCGCACGCCAAGCTCGTCGGCGCCGAGGTGGTGCGCGAGCTCGTGTCGGACGGTGATGGTGATCTGCTCTTGGAGCAGCTCGGGGTTGTGCCCGAAGTCACGGCGGAGCGAGTCGCGGAAGATCAGGACGCGATCGGGAAAGTCGTCGCGGACGATGGTGTCGCCTTCGTAGAGGCCGTAGGCGCCCATCTTGATGCCGCCGTCGGTGACGACGACCGCGAGGTTGCGCAGGGCGCCGCGGAGGATGTCGGGCAGGTCGTCGAGGGCGTCGGCGACGATCTCTTCGAAGTCGTGGTCGTCCCACGGGTCGAGCTCGAGAGAGAGGAACTCATGCTCGTCGGGATCGACGGAGAGGCCGTCGGCAGCGAGGCGCTCGGTCCGCTCGACCATGCGGTCGAAGTCGTCTTCGGAGACGGGGTCCCACCCGGCCGAGGCCACACCCAGCGCGGCGATGACGCTGCCGACGATGAGGATCACGGCGGCGCCGACGGCCATGCCGGCGATGAGGCCCGACATCGTGCGCGAGACAAGCGCGAAGGCCACCAGCAGCGCGACGACGATCAGCAGCTTCGCGAGCCCGGTTCCTCTGCGCTCCATGGTGGTGGTGGCCTCTCTCGGCGGAGCCCCGGCCCCGCCCTGCGTGTGCTTAGCCCAGGAGGTCGCGCGAGATGACGACTCGCTGGATCTCGCTGGTGCCTTCGTAGATCTGAGTCAGCTTAGCGTCGCGCATCATGCGCTCGACGGGGTACTCGGTCACGTATCCGTAACCACCCAGGACCTGCACGGCCTCCGTGGTGACCGCCATCGCGGTGTCGGCGCAGATCAGCTTGGCCATCGAGCTGTAGCGCGACGCGTCGGGCGCGCCCGCCTCGATCTTGCAGCAGGCCGTGTAGAGCAGCTCGCGGGCGGCGGCCGTCTTGGCCTCCATGTCGGCAAGCTTCCACTGGATGCCCTGGAACTGCGAGAGCGACTTGCCGAACTGCTCGCGCTCCTTGGCGTAGGCGACGGCGTAATCCGTCGCGCCCTGCGCGATGCCGACGGCCTGCGCGGCCGCACCGAGGCGCGACACCTGCAGCGTGCCGAGCGCGACGCGCATGCCCTTGCCGACCTCGCCGATCACGTTGGCGGCGGGGACGCGGACGTCGTCGAAGATCGGCTGACCGGTCGGTGAGGAGCGCATGCCCATCTTGTGCTCGAGCTTGCCGACCGACACACCGGGGCGGTCGGCCTCGACGAGGAACGCGGTGATCTGGCGCTTGGGCTCGCGCGCCGTGACGGCGAAGACGACGTAGAAGGTCGCGATACCCGTATTGGTGATCCAGTTCTTCGTGCCGTTGATGACCCACTCGTCGCCGTCCTGCACGGCCGAGGTGACCATGCCGCCAGCGTCGGAACCCGCGCCCGGCTCAGAGAGCCCGAACGCCGGGATCGCCTTGCCCGACGCGCAGTCCGGCAGGACACGCGCCTTCATCTCGTCGGACCCGAACAGCTTGATCGGCAGCGTGCCGAGCTCCTGCGTCATGAGCATCAGCGCGGTCGACGCGTCGGCGTGCGCGAGCTCCTCGATCGCGATGTTGAGCATCAGCGTGCCGGTGCCCGTGCCGCCGTGCTCCTCGTCGAACGGCAGCCCGAAGATGTCGTTCTCGGCCAGGATCGCGCGCACGTCCCACCCGTACTCGGACTTCTCGTCGAGCTCGGCGGCACGCGGCGCCACCTGCTCGCGCGCCACCTGACGCACGAGGTCGCGCAGCTGCGTGATCTCGTCGGGAAGCAGGTACGGCGCGAGCGTGGTGAGGTCCGACATGACCCTCAATCTAGAGAAACGCTCAGTACCGCGGAACCCGTGCGCGGTGACTGCCGCCTCGCACGCACGCTGCGCCACCCGCGAGCCTCAATGGTCCAGGGGGCCACCTACGTTCGCGCGCGGCCCATCGCACGCACGATCCAGCACTCCCCGCGCACGGTTGAGCAGGGCAGGACCTCTAGAGCCCGCCGCCTCGGAGCACGTACGGGACGGTGCGGAGCAGGATCTTCACGTCGGTCCAGAAGGACCAGGTGGTGACGTAGAGGTAGTCGATCTTGACCATCTCGTGGAGCGGGATCTTGGCGGAGCCGAGGATCTGCCACTGGCCGGTCATGCCGGGGGTCAGCGCGAGGCGGCGGCGGTGCCAGCCGACGACCTGCGAGTCCTCGTCGACGACGAGCGGGCGCGGGCCGACGAGCGACATGTCGCCCTTGAAGACGTTGATGAGCTGCGGAAGCTCGTCGAGGGAGGTCTTGCGCAGGATCCGGCCGACGCGGGTGATGCGCGGGTCGTTGGCGATCTTGAAGAGGCCGTCGGTCTCGTTGTCGCCGCGGAGCGCGTCCTTCTGCTTGTCGGCGTCGGTGACCATCGTGCGGAACTTGAGGATCTCGAAGCGCTCGCCGTCGCGGCCGACGCGGGTCTGGCGGAAGAAGACGGAGCCGCGGGTGTCGAGCTTGATGGCGACGGCGAAGGCGGCGAGGACTGGCGCGACGACGAAGAGGCCGGCGCCGGAGACGCACAGGTCGAGGCCGCGCTTGAGGACGAGCGAGGAGCGCGACATCCGGAGGCGGCGCATCGCGAGGAGCTGCATGCCGGAGAGGTCGTCGAACACCACCGAGGAGCCGAGCACTTCGAAGATGCGCGGGACGAGGGTGACGTTGACGCCGACGGCCTTGATGGCGCGGACGACATCGAGGATCTCGCTCTGGTCGACCTGCTCGGGCGCCACGATGACGCGCTCGATGCCGCCCTCGGAGATCGCGCGCTCCAGGCGCGGGATGAGCGATTCGACTTGACCGGGGACGAAGGAGATCCGGTCGACGACGTGGGCGCTCACGGCGTGCGTGGCCTCGAGCTTGGCGGCGACGTCTTCGGCGGTGGCTTCGGCGCCAAGGACGAGGCAGCGCTCAACGGGCACGCGACGCG
Source organism: Actinomycetes bacterium (assembly GCA_023429855.1). Taxonomy (GTDB): domain Bacteria; phylum Actinomycetota; class Thermoleophilia; order Solirubrobacterales; family Solirubrobacteraceae; genus JAGIBJ01. The sequence goes on along the minus strand of JAEZDB010000254.1, from coordinate 1,365 downwards.
TGACCAGCGCCCGGGCCGCGTAGCGGAAGAGCAGCAGGCAGGTGAAGGTGGCGACCCAGAGGGCGAAGACGTTGGCCTTGTCGATGTCGCCGTAGATGATCCGGTCGCCGAGGAAGTAGGCGACGAGCGCGACGACCGTCGCGACGTGGAAGAGCTGCGGGGCTTCGTCGAGCGTGGTCTTGCGCAGGAGCAGCTCGTCGCGGTCGTACAGGCCGATCGTCTTGGCGATCAGCACAACGACAGGAATCGCGAGCAGGGCCGACACGCGCGGCACCTCGCCACCGAAGGAGCCGATGGCGATAAAGAGCGCCAGGCACATCGCCGCGGCGTCGGAGATGGCGAGCGCGCGGCGGTAGGTCCGATCGCGGCGCCCGCTCGTGCGGGAGTGCGAACGCTCGATGATCGGGCGTTGCGCGACCGCCTCTTCCGTGGGAATCGTGGCGTGCGGCGACGCGCCGACCGTGGGGTCTTGGCGGTCGTTCAGATCCACGCCGTCGGGGCGGCGCGGGGAGAGACCCAGCCGAAGAGCACGGCGGCGGGCCCTTTCGACGATCTCCGGACTAGACAACGCTTCTCGATCGATGGGGACAACGATGCTCTTTGCGGAGCATCTGCTCTGCAAGCTACGTCACAGATTCCGGAACTTCAACCGCAAGCTGCTGAACTTGACGGCCCCGTCAAGGCCCGCGGCAGACTGCTGATCGCGTCCAGCCGGTCGGGCCCCCACCCTTGTTAGACCACAAACTAGTTATTGAGTGCGGGCTCGATCTCTACCCCGTGCGCCGTGCTCACCGCGCGACCGCCGAATCGCCTCCGCGCCGCGACGAGTTCCGCCACGCACGGACACCCCGAGCACCTGCAAGTCCGTTTCCCGCAGAACACGGCCATCAGAGGGCGCGAAGGCCACGCTGGGCACCCCACCCTCGCCTGCACGGTCAGCCCGCCCCGCGACCACGCAGGACGCGACCACAAGCGCCGCCACGGCCACCCAGGCCACGGCCAGCAAGAACAAGACGGACATCGTCGCCATCATCGGCCTCAAACCCCAAAATGAGGTCAACTACGTTCCGTAGCTCAACGCATATATGAGATCGCGCACAAGGATGCCTCGAGGTGCCGAATGGTCTGGTGTGGCCACTCCGCGCGAGGGGCTGCCCGCGCGCACCGGCCCTCCATGTCTTCGATCGACACCTCACGCACTCCAGCCAGCTCCGCCACCGGAGCAACCCCGTCGGACCGCCTCGAAGCGGCCGCGGCCCCTGCGGTCGCGCAGGTCAAGCAGCTGCGTGGCACCTTCGGCATGCTCGGTGTCCTCCCCGCTCCGCTCCTCGCGCTCGTCGACGCGGCGGCCCCCCCCCCCCCGCG
>JAEZDB010000205.1 GCA_023429855.1 Actinomycetes bacterium | reverse complement strand
CGTTGCGGGTGGCCGAGCGGCGGTCGTGCGAACGGCGCTCGACGCGACGGCGCTCGATGCCGTTCGGCGGGCCGACGTTGCGCTGGCGCCGATCGGCGCCGGTGCGCACGCGGCGATCCCGCGTGGGGCGAGGTCCGATCTCGAGATCGGCGACGCTGCGCGTGGCAGCACCTTCAGCGGGAGAGCGCGGCAAGGGGCAGGGCGGGGACGGACTTCAGACGGGTGACGGGGCCCCCGGACAACGGGGCCATCCGCAGAAAGTAGCGCGCAGAATCAGCAAATCAAGCGATCGGTTTTCGTCCTGAGCATCCGTCAGGAAATTAGAGTGATGAACTCAACGGGGCGATTCTGCCGTGCCCGCCGTCCAGTGCAGTCGCACCGGTCAATGGGCTACTGGCAAAACCGGGCGGTTGGCCTATCGCTACGGACCCGTCGTTACCGCGCTCAGAAGGTCAGGACGACCTTGCCGAACTTCGCGCCGTTCTTGAAGTGGGCGTACGCGGCCTCGGCCTCCTCGACCGGGTAGGTCGCCGCGACCGGCACGGTGAGGCGTCCGCGCGCGACCAGCGGCAGCACCTCGCGCTCCATCGCCCGCGCCGTGAGCGCCTTCTCCTCCAGCGGTCGCGACCGCAGCGTCGTCCCCAGCACGCGGCCGCGCACCGACATCAGCGCCAGCAGGTTCAGCTCGGCCTTGATGCCGCCGCCCACGCCGACGATCGCCACGCGGCCGCCGGTCGCCAAAGCCTTGACGTCGTCGCCGAGGTTCTCGCCGCCGATCAGCTCCAGGACCACGTCGAACGGGCCCGAGCTGTGGTGCTCGCTCGGACGCGTGACGACCTCGGCCCCGAGCGCCTTCAGCTGCTCGTCGAACTGCGGGTGACGCGTCGTCGCGACGACCGACGCGCCGATCTCGCGGCCGATCTGGACGGCGGCGGTGCCGACGCCGCCGGCAGCGCCGTGCACGAGCAGCCGCTCGCCGGGCCGCAGGCCCGCCTGCATGACGACCGCGTCGTGCGCCGTGGTGAACGTCTCCGAGAAGCCGCCGGCCTGCACGTAGTCGAGCGCGCCGGGGATCGGCATCAGCTGGCGCTCGTGGACGACCGCGAACTCAGCCTGGCCGCCGCCGCCGACGATGCCCATCACGCGGTCGCCGGGGCCGAAGCGCGTCACGCCCGGCCCGGCCTCGACGACTTCGCCGGCCAGCTCCAGGCCGGGAATGTCGGCCGGGGCGCCGGGAGGCGCGGGGTAGGCGCCGCGCACCTGCAGCAGGTCGGCGCCGTTGAGTCCGGCGGCCTTCACGCGCACGAGCACCTCGCCGAGGCCCGGGGTCGGGTCGGGGTAGTCCGAGGAGAACTTGAGTCGCTTGTCGGCGACGGTGACGGCACGCATGCGCCGGATCCTAGGAAACGCCACGTCGCCGTGGCGTAAAGGGGCGGCCAGTCGCCGGCGGCGGCGCCGCGAGCGGCCGGCGCCGTCAGTCCGCGCGGCTGGGGCGCGGGCTGACTTCCATTCCGCGCAGGAACGTGCGCACCGGGCCCATCGCCTCGTCGAGCGTCGCGCCGTCGCGGTGCAGGCGCCGGCCGGCGCGGATCATGAGCAAGATCAGGGCGTCGGCGGTGGCCTGCGGGTCGAGCTCGCGCGCGAACTCCGAGCGGCGCTGGCCCTCGACGACCGTTGCCCGCATGAACGGCCCGAAGGTCGTCATCAGCGTGTCCTCAGGGTGATAGGCGCCGACGAGCGCCTTCGAGTAGCGGGTCTCGATCGGTAGCGCGGCGCGCAGGATCTTGAGCATCTGGTCGCCGATCGGGTCGTTGGCGGCATCGCCCTGAAACGCCTCGGCGAGGCCCTCGGCCAGCACCGTCCGCCCCACCTCCTCGACCTCGGCCAGCAGCGCCTGCTGCACCGCCTCCATCGTGGAGAAGTGGCGGTAGACGGTCGCCCGCGACAGGCCGGCCTCGGCGGCGACGTCGAGCAGCGACGCGTCGGGTTTGGAGGCGAGGGTGGTCGCCGCCGCGTCGAGAATCAGGTCGCGGTTGCGACGCGCGTCGCTGCGTTTGGGCTCAGCGCTCACTGCCGGGACTGTAGAGCGCGAGCCAGAGTCCGGCGGGATTCCGCTCGTAGCGGGAATCGACCCTGGACGAGGCGCGGAAGCCGCCCCTGCAGTTCGTACAATCGCGGACCCTGCATGACTGCGACCGCCGACGCCATCACCGACCTGAGCAGCCTCCGTCCGTGGCAGCGCAAGGCCGTGAAGGGCATGCGGGACTGGGAGTTCGGCACCTACCTGATCGCTGCGGCACCGGGTGCCGGCAAGACCCGCCCGTCGCTGCACTTCGCCCGTGAGCAGCTCGCCGCGGGCAAGATCAAGCGCGTGGTGGTCGTCTGCCCGACGGCGCCGCTCACGCGCCAGTGGGCGCAGGCCGCCGCCGAGAACGGCCTGCAGCTGCTGCCCGACTCGCCCAACCTCGAGCCGCCCGGCGGCTTCGACGGCGTGTCGGTCACCTACGCGCGCGCCGCGGCCAGCGCCAAGCGGTGGAAGTCGATCTGCACGCCCGACACGCTGATCATCGCCGACGAGGCCCACCACCTCGGCGACGAGCTCGCGTGGGGCGACGGCTTCAACATGGCGTTCGCGCGGGCCGACCGCTGGCTGCTGCTCTCGGGCACGCCGTTCCGCAGCGACCGCACGCCGATCCCGGGCGCCGAGTACGACAACGACGGCTACGTCGTGCCCGACATCTCCTACAACTACGGCGACGCGGTCAACGACCGCGTCTGCCGGCCGATCCGGTTCATCCCGTTCGACGGCACGCTCAAGTGGATGAGCGGCGACTCGGTCGTGGAGGGCTCGTTCGCCGACGCGCTCACCGGTTCGGAGGCTGCGCGCCGCTACCGCACCGCGATCTCGACCGAGCTCGCCGATGGTCTGCCGAAGATCCTCGGTGAGGCTGCCAACCGCCTCAAGTCGCTGCGCGGCTCCAGCCACCCGGAGGCCGGCGGGCTCGTCGTCGCCGCCGACTCCGAGCACGCGCGGCGCATCGCCCGGATCCTGCGCGAGGACCACGGCGAGGACCCGACGACCGTGCTCTACACCGACACGCAGGCCCACAAGAAGCTCGCCGACTTCTCCCGCTCCGACCGCGCCTGGATCGTGGCCGTGAACATGGTCTCCGAGGGCGTCGACATCCCGCGCCTGCGCGTGGGTGTGTACGCCGCTGCGGCGAAGACGCCGCTGATCTTCCGCCAGGTCGTCGGCCGCTTCGTGCGCACGATCCCGGGGCGCCCGCCGACCGACCGCTCGTGGCTCTACATCCCCGCCGACATCCGCCTGCGCCAGCACGCGACCGACGTCGAGGGCGACCTGCGGCACCTGCTGATCCCGCAGGAGGAGGGCGACGGCTCCGAGCTCGACGAGGTCGAGGAGAAGGTCCGCGACGCGCCCGGCGAGAAGAAGGACTTCAAGCCGGTCCTCGCCGACGTGAAGGTCCAGATGGACCTCTTCGCCGGCCTCGACGGCGGCGGTACGCCCGAGTCGACCGACGAGCACGCCGGCTTCCTCGCGGGCAAGTCGAGCGCCGCGGCCGAGAAGGCCGGCGAGGCGGCGGCCCCCGCGGGCGAGACGGGCATTGCAACGGCGCCGACCGGCGGTCGCCCCAGTGCGGGTCTGCAGCGCGACGAGCACGGCCGCGTGATCCGCCCGAGCTCGCTCATCGCCCAGCCCGCGGAGGCGGAACCGGTCGACGCCAAGCCCGTCGACCCGCTCGATCCCTGGGCCGCCCTCGACGATGACGACGACGAGGAAGACGACACGCCAGCCAAATCGTGGCAGCGGGCCAAGCCGAAGAAGAAGCCCGCCGAGCGCGCGCCCGTCCCGCAGTCGGAGATGCCGGCCTGGCAGGTCCAGGACCAGCTCCGCAAGCGCCGCCACTCGCTCGTCTCCGAGCTGGCCCGCGTGACGAAGTCCTCGCAGTCGCAGGTCAACATGGAGATCAACCGCAAGATCGGCGTCGGCAAGGTCGAGCAGGCCTCCAACGAGCAGCTCGAAGCCAGCATCACGCTGCTGCTCGACCGGCTCAGCAAGCGCCGCTGAGCGGGGCCGCGAGGCGGGCCTTCAGCCGATCGAGCCGCCCTCGAGCACCGTCTTGAAGTCGGCGAGGCGGGTCTCCATCTGGCCCTGCGTGCCCTTGCCGATGATCGGGCCGCCGACCTTCGCGAGGCCCGAGAGCTTGATGTGGTTGTGCACGGTCACGTGGGTCTGCTCCGGGCTCAGCTCCTCAAGTGAGGTCGTGAGCGTGTGGAGCATCCCCGGGCCCTTGTAGGTGGTCACCACCTGGCGGGGCAGGTCGAGCTTCACGATCGTCTCGGTGACCTTGAAGGTGCGGCCCTTGTCGTTGTAGGCCATCTCCGAGACGGCGCCCACGGCGCCCGCCTTGCCCTTCTTGAGCGTGATCTTCTCCAGGCCGCGGTGCCACTTGCGCGGCCCTTCCGGGTCGGCGAGCAGCTCGGCGACCTCGGCGATGGGGCGGTCGATGACGACGTCCTGCGTGAGTTCCACGCCCACGAACCTACCGGGCGCGGCAGAGCCGTCAGCCTTCGAGAACACCTGCGGTGTCAGCGCGAACCGCGGGCAGGTCGAGCGCTCGCGCATCGCCTGACCCTATGTCGCCGTCGCCCCCTACGTAAACCCTCGGGTCGTGATTGGGGTGGGTCCCTCTCGTCGCGCCGCCGGGCCCTGGACAGATTGCAGCCCATGCAGCGCACCACCACCGCCCTTGCCGCCCTCGCCGCCGCGACCTGCTTCGCCGCCGCCGCACCCGCCGCCCACGCCGGGTCGCTCGTCTTCATCAAGGACCACAACGTGTGGCTGTCGGCCGACGACGGCACCGCCCAGTACCAGGTGACCCTCGACGGGACGGCGGAGAACCCCTACGTGTCGCCGTCGCAGGCCGACGACGGCACGATCGTCGCGGGTCGCAGCAAGCCCAACAACGCGCCGCTCGTGCGGCTCAAGCAGAGCGGCGACCTGATCAACGAGATCAAGCTCGACCAGATGCAGTTTGGGCCGTGGGATCCGGCCGTGTCGCCCGACGGCAAGACCGTTGCCTACACCCACGGGTACGCCGCCTACGTGAACTACTGGCTCGAGACGAGCTCGAACGTGCGCTACGCCAGCACGACCCAGTTCACGCCAAACGGCACGTACCCGGCGGTCTCGACGGGCGCCTCGACGCCGTCGTGGATCGACAGCGAGACCTCGCTCGTGGGCCGCGGCACGGTGGGCTACCGGCAGAAGTTGGGCAGCCCCGCCCAGCAGTGGTGGAGCGACTACGACCACTATTCGCTCTTCGGCAAGGGCGCGGACCTGCTCGACGGCGAGCTGGCCGCCGACCGCCTGGTGATGGTGCGCGGGATGAACGGCGAGACGCTGGCGAGCTACAGCGTCGCCGGCGGACCGAGCGCCACGCCCGTTTACGACTGCACCGTGTCGGACCCGGCCGCGGGCCCGGCCGGCGCCAAGTTCGCCGACCCGACGCTCTCCGCCGACGGCCGCCGCATCTTCGTGCAGCAGGGCAACGGCGTGCATCTGCTCACCGCACCCGCGCCGGACCGCCTCTGCGGTGAGTGGAAGGAGCAGCTGCTGATTCCTGGCGCCAGCCAGCCCGACTGGAGCCCGGTGCCGGCGAACCCGGGCACGCGGACGACGCCAGTCGCCCACGAC
>JAEZDB010000195.1 GCA_023429855.1 Actinomycetes bacterium | reverse complement strand
GGCCCCCCGGGGGGGCCCCGCCCCCCGTTCGACGCTTGGATGACTCCGAGGGTGCTACTCGGCAGCAGCGGCCTCGGCGGCCGGGGCCTCAGCGGCGGGAGCCGGGGCAGGAGCGGCGTCGCCGGCGCCAGCCTCGGCGGACTTCTGCGGGGCAGCAGCAGCCGGCTTGGCGGCAGCAGCACGGCGGCGGAAGCGCTCGACACGGCCGCCCGTGTCCATGAGCTTCTGCTTGCCCGTGTAGAACGGGTGGCACTGCGAGCAGATTTCGACGTTGATCTTCGACTCGGTCGAACGCGTCGTGAAGCTGTTGCCGCAGGTGCAGGTGACCTGCGCCTCGACGTAGTCGGGGTGGATGTCGGTCTTCATAGCGAAAGGCCTTTGAAACGGTAGGTCCGCAGCCAGGCCCTCTCGGTGCCTCGTCTACGGCGGACCAAGCAGTCTAGCCGGGTCGGCGTGGCCGCTGAGGTACGGGTGCGCCGGGCCCGTCAGCGACGCGACCGACGCAGCGACGCCGGGGTCGCTTTGCAGTCGACGATCGCGGCCTGGTCGACCGTCAGGTCCTCGGGTGCAGCGTCCTTGAGCTGGACGGTGACGTAGAGGCTCGTACAGTCTGCCGGCAAGACGCTGACCCAACGCGTGCTGGCGCCGCCCTTGAGCGGCCCCATCCCCACTTGGGCGATCAGCTCGCGGGTGTCGCCCTTGGCGATCGTCACGACGACGTCGTCGGCGGGCAGCCGGCCGAGGTTCTTGATCGGGATGCTGAGGTACGGGCCTTCGGGCGGCAGCCAGTCGTAGCCGGCAGGCGCCTTCTTGAGGACCTGCGGCTTGACGAGCGTCACCGTCGGCGTGAAGAGCGGCTGCTTGCACGGCACGTACTTGCGGGCCGTCTTCGTGACGACCTTGCCGCTGGTATCGATCGCGCGGCTCTGGACGACGACGCGGTAGTCGAAGCCTTCAGCGAGGTTCGGGATCGTCTTCGTGAGTTTGAGCCCCGCGCCGGCCGCTTCGGTCGTCTCCCACTTCTTCGTGGTCGACGGGTCCTTGAAGAGCAGCGACTTCCAGCGCGTCTTGCCCTGGCGGGCCTGAACCGAGAAGCGCATCGTGACTCGGTCGCCGGTGGTGCCAAGCAGCGCGAGGGCCGTGACGGTGGCGCTGCGGTCGGCGTCTTCGGGGCCGATCGAGCAGTTCTTGGCCTCGATCGTCAGCGTCGGCGCGGCGGCTTTGGCTGCCGTGCGGGCGTCGGCGGTCGGTGCGCTCGCGCCGACGTAGGCCATCGCAATGGCGAGCGCCGTGGCGGCGAAGCGGGATGTGGTGCGGAGAGTGAGCAACGAAGTCGGGGGAGTTTCGTGGTCGCGGGGATCGTAGTCCTAAACCCTGCGTCGCACGAAAGGTTGCGGTCGCGGTGCGCCACACAACGACGAACGCCCACAACTTGGCTCGCCGAGTCGTCTGAGCGAACCATCGTGGATGAGATTCGGCCGGGGCACGAACAACTCAGGACAGCGGTCCATGTTGTTCGTGCCCCGGCCGAAGATCGCCGCGAGGGCCGCTCAGGTGAGCCGGTCGACTAGACGACCTGGTACGCCGGGCCGTCGCCGCCTTCCGGCGGAGTGAGGCGGCCGCCGCGGGCCGTGATGGCGCCGCACTGCACGCAGTTGGTGTAGTTGACGATCACGTCGACGTGGCCCGTCTCCGGAGCGTCTTCGGGGATCTCGTACACGCCGGCGGGGCACATCCACTTCCAGGTCTCGGCGACCTCGCGGGCGACGTTCTTCTCGATCCGGATGTGGCTCGGGGCGTCGTCGCGGGTGGCGTTGCCCGTGATGAAGACCGACGAGAGCTTGTCGAACGTGTACTTGCCGTCGGGCTTGGGGTACAGGTCGGCAGCGCGCTGGCCCTCTTCGGGCACGAACTGCACGGTCTCGGCATCCAGGTGGTTGGCCTTGCGGCCGCCGGGGAGCTTGCCCTTGGTGATGATGTCGATCCCGGCCTTGGCCAGGTTGAACGGCATCGAGGAGCCGCCGACGAGCTGCATGTTGTTGCGCACCTGGAAGAGGCGCTTGCCGACGATGTCGCTCTCGGCGATGGCCGTCTCGTAGGAGGAGACGTCCTTCTGGCCGAGCTTGAGGGACTTGTAGATCTCCTCAGCGGCGATGATGCCGGACTGGATCGCCATGTGAACGCCCTTCAGCGAGGCCATGTCGATCATGCCGCCCGACTCGCCGACCAGGACGGCGCCCGGAACGGAGAGCTTGGGCTGCGACCAGAAGCCGCCGCCCTGGATCGCCTTGGCGCCCCAGGCGGTGCGCTCGCCACCCTCGAGGATCGCCCTCAGCTTCGGGTGCTGCTTGACGGTCTGGAGCATGTCGTGCGCCGACACGGTGGCGTCGGGCGTCGCCAGCGGGACGACGATGCCGATCGAGACCTCGTGGTCGCCGTACGGGTAGACCCAGCCACCGACGCCGGTCTCGTGCCACTTGCCGTTGGAGCGGCCGGGCCAGCCGAAGAAGTGGACGACCTTGTCCCACTGCTCCTTGGTCTTCCAGACCTCTTTGGCGCCGAGCTTCCACACAGGCGGCTCGCTGCCCTGGGCCAGGTCGAAGTGCTGGATCGCCGCGCCGGTGAGGTGGCCCCAGTTGCCTTCGGCGAGGACGGTGTGACGGGCGTGGACTTCCATACCCGGCTCGAAGTTGCCGAGCTCCTGGCCTTCTTTGCCGCGGCCCTTATCGCCGGTGACGACGCCCTGAACGGCGCCGTTCTCAACGAGCAGCTTGGCGGCTGCGGTCTCGGTGAGGATGTAGGCGCCGGACTCTTCAGCCTTCTCGGCCATCCAGCGGCACAGCTGCGAGATCGAGGTGACCCAGTTGCCGTGGTTCTGGAAGTTGGGCGGCGTGGGGCCCGGCATCGGGCGGGTGCCCTTCTCCGTGAGCCACCAGACGTCGTCCTTCTCGTTGACCCAGCGGACAGCCGCCAGCTCGGTGAGGTCTTCGTCGGGGAAGAGCGACTTGAGGGGGCCCGGCTTCATCACCGCACCAGACAAGTTGTGCGCACCGCACGCCTTGCCCTTCTCGATGACGGCGACCGGAACCTCGCCGAGCGACTCGAGCAGCTCCTCGTCTTCGGCGAGGAGCTGCAGGAGGCGGTTGGCGGCGGCCAGACCGGCCGGCCCACCACCGACGATCGCGACGCCGACCTCGATCGCCTCGTCCTCGCCGGCCTCGGGGGCAGCGATGAACTCGTTGAGCGGGTCGACCGGCGGCGGGAATTCTGCCGGAGCGTGTCCGTTGGTGGTGGCGGCCATAGTGTCTGCCTTAGCCCTTCTTGGCCTTGATGGCCTCGGTGAGTGCCGGGGCGATCGCGTGGAGATCGCCGACGACGCCGAAGTCGGCGAACTCGAAGATCGGAGCGTTCTCGTCCTTGTTGATGGCGAGCACGTTCTCCGACGACTGCATGCCGACCTTGTGCTGGATCGCGCCCGACACGCCGAGACCGACGTAGAGCTTCGGGGCGACGGACTTACCGGTCTGGCCGATCTGGCCCGCGTACGGGAACCAGCCGGCGTCGACCACTGCGCGCGTCGCGGCGACGGCGCTGTTGCCACCGAAAGCGGCAGCGAGAGCGTCGGCGATCGAGAAGTTGCCGGCCTCGCCGAGGCCGCGGCCGCCGGTCACGAGGATGGAGGCGTCCTCGATGTTGACGTCGGCACCGCGCTGCTCGCCACGGACCTTGAGGGTCACCTGGCCGGCAGCTGCGCCGATGGGAGCGTCGAACGCTTCGACGGTGGCGGTGCCACCGGTCTCCTTGACCTCAAAGGCGTTGGTGCGGGCGACGATGACGCCCTTGCCCTTGTAGTGCGACTTGGAGACGAGCGTGTCGCCGAAGATCGGGCGCTCAGCGACGAGCTTGCCGCCGTCGACCTTGATCTCGGTGACTTCGACCGTCACGCCGGCGCCGATGCGGGCGGCGAGGCCGGCACCGATCTCGAAGCCGAGGAGGCCGCCGCCGAAGAGCACGTAGTCGTAGCCCTTGGCGTCGACGAGCGCCGCGATGGCGTCGATCGCGGTAGCAGCGATGCCTTCAGCCGCGTCGACCGTGTAGACGGTCTTCGCGCCGACGGCACCGGCCTGATCGCCGAGACCGGCGACGTCGGTGCCGACGAGGACGGCGTCAGCCTGACCGCCGAGCTCGGCAGCCAGCTCGGCCGCCTTCGAGATGGCGCCCTTGCTGTTCTTGTTGATCTGACCCTCGTGGGCGAGGGCGTAAACCAGGATGTTGGCCATGATTCGGTTCCTTCTCCCTTAGACGAGCTTGCGCTCGTCGAGCCAGGCGACGATCTGCTCGACCGTGGCAGCGGTGTCTTCGTCGGTGATGATCGTGCCGCCGGCCTTCTGCGGCGGGGACTGGAAGTCCTTGCACTCGACGCCGGAGCCGGCGGTGCCGACCTTGCTGGCGTCGATGCCGGCGTCGGCGAGCGTGAGCTTCTCGACGGGCTTCTTCTTGGCGCCCATGATCGCCTTCAGCGACGGGTAGCGCGGCTCGTTGATGGCGTCGCCGACCGAGATGATGGCCGGGAGCTTGACCTCGACGGTGTCGTAGCCGTACTCGGCCTGACGCTCGGCGGTGATCACGTCGCCCGCGAGGTCGAGCTTGACGACCTGCGAGAGGGCCGGCTGGCCCAGGAACTCGCCGACGACCGAACCGACGGCGTACGAGCCGCCGTCGTCGGACTGCTGGCCGAGGAGCACGAGCTCAGGCGACTCGCGCTTGATGAGCTCGGCCAGGGCGTAGCCGGTGGCGACGACGTCGGAGCCGGCGAGACCCTCGTCGGACAGGTGGATCGAGCGGTCGGCGCCGCGCGAGACGGCACCCTGGAGCGTGCGGGACGCCGAGTCGGGGCCGACGGTGACGGCGACGATCTCGGAGACGTCGGCGCCGCCCTCCTTGATGACGACGGCAGCCTCGAGGGCGTGCGTGTCGTACGGGTTCAGGGCCTTCTCACCGCTGCGATCGATCGTGCCATCGGAACCGATGGACTTCGCGACGGCGGCGTCGGGAACCTCTTTGACCAGGACCAAGATCTTCAAAGCGGATCTTCCTCTAGTGGCGGGTGTGTGCGGCTTCGTGTGCGGTGCGTGGAACGGCCCGAGATGGACTGCTCACACGCTCCGTACGGAGCCGTTGATGAAATCGATGATGTCTTGGGTCGGGGAACCCGGCGTGAAGACTTCGGCGACGCCGAGCTTCTTGAGCTCGGGGATGTCGTCGCCAGGGATCGTGCCGCCGACGGTCACGAGGACGTCGCCCGCGTCTTCGGCGTTGAGCAGCTCGACGACCTTCGGGACCAGCGTCATGTGCGCGCCCGAGAGGATCGACAGGCCGACGGCGTCGGCGTCCTCTTGCAGGACGGTCTCGACGATCTGCTCCGGCGTCTGATGCAGCCCGGTGTAGATGACTTCCATGCCGGCGTCGCGGAGCGCGCGGGCGATGATCTTGGCACCGCGGTCATGACCATCGAGGCCAGGCTTGGCGACGACGACGCGGATCTTGCGGACGGAGGCTTCGCTCATGGTGATCGGCTCGCGCAGCGCAGAGGGCGGGGCGTGAGGCCCGCGGATCCTACTTGGCTTAGCTACTCCGGCGTCGGCTGGCCGCTGCGGGCGCCTGACGCGCCGCCAACAGGCGTACTGCGGCTGCGCCGAGCAGCACCGCTGCCGCAGCCGCGGTACCAGCCGTCACCCGCCGTGTGAGCTGGTCGATCGAGAGGACTTCCCACCCCTCGCTGGCCGCCACTCGGCGCAGTGCGCGGTCAGGATTCACCGCCACGGGGTGACCAACCGCACGCAACATCGGCAGGTCGGAGATCGAGTCGCTGTAGGCCGTCGAGTCGGTGAGCGACAGGCCGTGTTCGCCAGCGATCTCCTCCATCGCGTGCACCTTGGCCTCGCCGTAGATGAAGGGCCCGCCGGCGTTGCCGGTGTAGCGGCCGTCGATCACCTCGGAGCGGGTGCCGACAGCTCCGTCGAGCTCGAGCACCTCGGCGAGCAGGTCGGCGAACTCCTGGCTCGACGCCGTGACGAGGTAGACCGGCTCGCCGCGCCGCTGGTGGGCGTGCGCGCGGTCGAGCACCTCGGGGTAGATCCGCGGCAGCACACGCTCGAGGACCGCGGTCGAGATGTCGGACAGCCGCTGCTGCTCGACGCCCTTCACGTAGGTGCCGACGCGCGTACGGACCGCATCGGTCGTGGCGTCGTCGAGGCCCCAGAGGCGGAAGCGCGCGCCGACGATCGAGTCGCGGAGGAGCTGGCGGCGCGAGACGATGCCCACGCGCGCCATCTCGATGAGGATCGAGAACCCGCTCGAGCCCGACACCAGCGTGCGGTCAAGGTCGAAGAAGGCGGCGGGACGGGTCGCTTGGGCGCCGGGGGCCTGCCGCTTGGACTCGTCTGGGGTCGCGGTACTCACGCCTTCAATCTTCACGTACGAGGTACGGCTGCGCGCAAGTCGCGGGTCAACCCACCGCCCCCCAGCCAACAATCAAGGAGTCCTGGAGGGTCTAACGCCGGTCAAAACTCCCCGATTCCTCACGCTGCCAACAATCAAGGAGTCCTGGAGGGTCTAACGCCGGTCGAAACTCCCCGATTCGCCGCGCGGCCCCGCAGGGGCGGCAACGACGCAGCTGCCAAGGCCGGCAGGACCCCGCCCCGGGCGCACCTACCAGCAACGGCGCCGCGGCCGTGGCCAACAGCGGCCTACTTGACCGAGCCGGCCAGCAACCCTTGGGCGAAGTACCGCTGGAACGCGAAGAAGACCGCGAGCGGGATGATCATCGAGACGAACGACGCGGGTGCGATGAGCTCGATGTTGGAACCGAACTGACGCAGCTGGGTGAAGATCGCGACGGTGATGGGCTGGGTGTCGCGGCCGAAGGTGAGGGCGACGATGAGGTCGTTCCAGGTCCAGAGGAACTGGAAGATCGCGAGCGACGCGATGGCCGGTAGGGCCAGCGGCAGCATGAGCTTGAAGAAGATCGTCAGCTCGCTGGCGCCGTCGATGCGCGCGGACTCGAGGATGTCCTTGGGGATCCCGACGAAGAAGTTGCGCATCAGGAAGATCCCGAAGGGGAGGCCGAACGCGACGTGGAACAGGATCAGTCCGAGGACGGAATCGAACAGTCCGGTCGTCTGGTAGATCTTGAACACGGGGATCAGGGCCGTCTGCAGCGGCACGACGAGCAGCCCGATCACGACGACGAACAGCCAGTCGCGGCCTGGGAATTCGAGCCAGGCGAAGGCGTAGCCGGCCAGCGCGGCGATCAGCACGAGCAGCACCGTGTTGCCGACGGAGATCATCACCGTCGTCCACAGCGCCGACGTGAGGTCGTTGTTGTCGAAGACGGCCTTGTAGTTGTCGAGCGTCGCGATGCTGGGCTCGGTGAAGATCGTCCACCAGCCGTCTTGGCTGATCCGGTCGGCCGGCATCAGCGACGTGAAGAACAGGCCGATCGTGGGGACGAGCCAGACCAGCGCGATCGCGAGCAGGAAGAGCTGCAGCGGCCACTTCCGCGACCAGCGGCCGACCTTCGCCGCGAAGCTCTCGGACTTCGGGGCGGCCGGCGGCGCAGCGGACTTCGCGATGGACGGGGCCGGAGCGGGCGTGGCAGCCATGGCTACTGCTCCCTCTTGAAGCGGCGGACGTTGAGCGCCAGCGCGGGCAGCACCAGCAGGAGCAGGAAGACGGCGATCGCCGATCCGAGCCCGAAGTCGTTCACCCCGCCGAACGAGGTGCGCCACATGGCGAGCGCGATCACGTTCGCGTCGTCTTGCGAGGACGCAGGGGCCACCGACAGGACGATGTCGAAGACCTTCAGCACGTTGATGAGCATCGTGATGAACACGACGGAGAGCACCGGCGCGAGCATCGGCGCCGTCACACGGCGGAAGACCTGCCATTCGGTGGCGCCATCAGTGCGTGCGGCCTCAAGGACCTCACGCGAGATCGACGCCAGACCCGCAGCGATGATGACCATCGCAAAGCCGGCCCAGACCCAGATATAGGCGATCATCACGGCCGGCGTGATCAGCTTGGCCCCGAGCCACGAGACGCCCTCGAACGGCGCCGCGAACGTCTCCTTGGCGATCGCGACGTTGTAGGTCCCGTCGCGGACGCGCTTGAAGGTGTAGGCGCCGGTGTCGTCGGCCTTGACCGAATCGACGACCTTGCCGCCGGAGTCGCGGAGCTCGACGGTCGCGCCCGGGATGCCGAGCTCGCCCTCGTCGACCTGCCCCGGCGTGCCGCCGCCGCCCGGCTTGAAGTCGCGCCAGATCGCGCCGCTGATGCCGCCCGCCTCGGTCGCGGCGGCGCCGGTGGCGGGCGCCTGCTGCGCGCCCTCAGGGACAGCTCGCGGCGGGATGCCGGTCAGTCCGATGAAGGCCGTGCCACCCGGCGACACCGTCGCCTTCAGCACGTAGCCGGTCGCGATCGACCCGCTCACGAGGTCGGGCTGCGAAGGCCGGCCGCGCTCGAGCACGCCGCTGTCGCCGAAGGCCGACTTCACGGCGCCGATCGTGGCGTTCACGGTCCCCATCGAGGGGTCCTTCTCGTCCATGATCCGCCAGATCACGCCAGCGGCGAACAGCGAGATCGCCATCGGCATGAAGATCGCCAGGCGGAACGCGACACGCCACGCGATCTTCTCGGTCATCACGGCCAGCACGAGGCCGATCGCCGTCACGAGCGCGGGCACGACGGCCACCCACAGCACGTTGTTCTGGAGCGCCGTGACGAGGTTCTCGGTCGTAAAGATGTCGAAGTAGTTCTGGAGTCCGACGAACTCGTCGCCGGACCGGTCGAACAGCGACCGCCAGATCGTGGCGATCGTGGGGTAGACGAGCCAGACGACCAGCAGCACCACGGCCGGGCCGAGGAAGACCGCGACGGTGGCGCGCCTCCCCCAGCGACCCGGCTCCCGGTCGCCCGAAGACGCGCCGGGGCCAGAACCTGGCCGTGGTGTGCTGCTCGCCGTGCTCATGCCTGGCTAGTTCTTGAAGGCCTTCGCGGCAGCCTTCTCGAGGGCCTCAGCGGCGCCATCGACGTCGTCCGGGTTCTCGAGGAAGTCCTGCAGCGCCTTCCAGGAGCCCTGGCCGACGGTGCCGCCGAAGGCAGCCGGCTGCAGATCAGACATGTCGAAGCGGAACGTCTCGGCCTTCGCGATCGCCTCAGCGGTCGCGCGGGTCAGATCGTCCGGGTACGCGGCCGGGTCGACGTCCTTGTTGGCCGACGAGAAGCCGCCCAGCTTGGCGCGGACTTCCTGCGCGTCCTTCGACGCGAGGTACTCGACGAGCGCCTGCACGGCAGGCGTGTCGTTGAACGCGACGACCGAGTCGCCACCGCCGACGATCGCCTCAGGCGAACCGTCGATCGACGGGAACGCGAACTGGTTGTAGCCGGTGACCGGCTCCAACTTGGTCTTCACGACGCCGGGGACGAAGTCGCCCTCGATGACCTGCGCGCCCTTGGCGGGGTCGACGAACACGTTCTCGACGGAGCCCGGGAAGTCGGTCTCCAGCGCGCCCTTGGTGCCACCGACGATGTTGCCGGAGTCGCCGACGACATCAGCCATCGCCGTCAGCGCCTTCTTCACGGACTCGTCGGTCCACGGGATGTCGTGGGTCGTGAGCTGGTCGTACTTCTCGGCACCTGCCTGGCGGAGGTAGATGTTCTCGAAGAGGTCGGTGAGGGTCCAACCGTCGGCGCCGGCGATCGAGTAGGCCGGGGTGCCCGACTCGCTCAGGGTCTTGGCGTTCGCGGTGAACTCCTCCCACGTCTTCGGGGCCGCCACGCCAGCGTCCTCGAAGGCCTTGACGTTGTACCAGACGGTCGACTTGTTGGCGGCCTTGAACACGAACGAGTAGAGCTCGTTCTTGATGGTGCCGAGCTTCACGAAATCGTCGGAGTACTGGACGACGATCGTGTCGCGAGCGAAGCCGATCGGCTTGAGCGCGCCCTTCTCCTGGAACTCCTTCACGAGGCCAGGCTGGGCGATCGCGGCGACATCCGGCGGGTTGCCGCCTTCGACGGCGGTGCCGAGGACCGTGGCGGTCTCGTCTCCGGCCGACGTGTACTTGACCTTGACGTTCGGGTACTTGACCTGGAAGGCGTCGAGCACCTTCTGGAAGTTCTTCTGCTCTTCGCCCGACCAGACGCCGGTCATCGTCACGTTGCCCTCAACGGACGTGTCGACCGTGGAGATCGTCGGGGTGTCGGCGGTGCCGGAGTCGGTCGTCTTCTCATCGTCGCCGCAGGCGGAGAGACCGAAAGCCAGGGCGCCAACGGCGAGCGCCGAGGCGAGAGTTCGAGGTTGATACATGAGCGTGGGACTCCTTGTGGGTGGGACTAACTCGCGGGGAGGGTCGGGGCTTCGGCACGGGCCTGGTCGTAGATACCGAGGCCCGTTTGGGTGTCGAAGAAGTGGAGGTTGCGCGTGTCGACGAACACATCGACCGTGTCGCCGACGGCAACCTTGGAACGGGGGCTCAGCCGGCCGACGACGGTCGCGCGGTCTTCGCGGTGCCCGAGCGAATCGAGGCCGGTGTCGGCGGCGACCTCTTGCACCTGCTCGGTCCGGGCCGGCGAGGCGTCGATCTCGAGGTGGGCCATGATCTCCGAGCCGAGCGCCTCACGGAGCTTGAGCTCGCCGCGAATAACGCGGTCGGCCGGGGCGTGATCGAGCAGGGTCGCGTCCTCGAGCTCCTCGGGGCGGATGCCGACGATCACGTCGCGGCTCGCGTACTGCGCCAGCGCCGGGCGAGCGGCGACGAGCTCGGGGTCGAGCACGAGCGACTGGCTGCCGAAGTTCACGCGGTAGCCGTCGCCCTCGGGCACGAGCTGGCCCTCGAGCATGTTCATCGACGGCGACCCGATGAAGCCGCCGACGAAGACGTTCACGGGGCGGTCGTAGAGCTCCTGCGGCGGCGCGACCTGCTGCAGCTCGCCCTTGCGCATCACGGCCACGCGGTCGCCCATCGTGAGCGCCTCGATCTGGTCGTGGGTCACGTAGATCGTGGTGACGCCCAGGTCTTGCTGCAAGCGGGCGATCTCCGCGCGGGTCTGCACGCGCAGCTTGGCGTCGAGGTTGGAGAGCGGCTCGTCCATCAAGAACGCCGCGGGCTTGCGCACGATCGCGCGGCCCATCGCCCCGCGCTGGCGCTGCCCGCCGGAGAGCGCGCGGGGTTTGCGCTGCAGGTACTGATCGAGGTCGAGCGACCGGCTCGCCTCGCGCACGCGACGGTCGATCTCGTCTTTCGGGACCTTCGCCAGCCGCAGGCCGAACGCGATGTTCTCGTAGACGGAGAGGTGCGGGTAGAGCGCGTAGCTCTGGAAGACCATGGCGATGTCGCGGTCGCGCGAGGGCGTGTGGTTGACGACCCTGTCGCCGATGCGCAGCTCGCCCTCGGAGATGTCTTCGAGGCCGGCGATCATTCGGAGCGCGGTCGTCTTGCCGCAGCCCGACGGACCCACCAGGACCATGAATTCGCCGTCGCCGACCGCAAGGTCCATCGACGACACCGCGCGGGTGCCGTCGGCGTAGATCTTGCTGATGCCATCCAGCGTGACGCCGGCCATCGATACCTCCTGCAGGGGGCGCCGGGTACGCCCACGTCGGTGACCCTAGTCACATACGCGGTGGAATGCTGATCTCCTCCAAGGCTCCAATTTGCAGAGCGGAAACTGAGTTCCGGTGCAATGACGGCACGGGGCGTTTGGGCCATACGACCAGCAACCACGGGGGTTGCGACCGGGCGCCTCCCCGCTGGTACCCAGCGTTCACCGAGGTGACACCTAGAAGGTCTGAAATCCGGATTACCGGGTGAGGCGGGTTCACAGGCCCGTGCCTTTCGCTCTATGGTTCGCGCCGATGAGCGGGATTACCAACCGCGTCGACGGACGCAAGCTTCGCTACGCCGGAAGGCGAGACGAGCTGCTGCGGGCCGTTACCGACTACGTCTTGGAGCGAGGTGTCGGGAATCTGGCGATCCGCCCCATGGCAGAGGCCGTCGGCGTGTCACATGCCACCTTGCTCAACCACTTCGGGACCAAGGAGAACTTGATCACCGAGGTCGTCGACCTGCTGCGTCAGCAGTCCATGCCGATCGACCCCGACATGCCGATCCCCGAGGAGGTGGCCGAGGACGCAGCCGGCGCCATCGCCCTCTGGTGGCGGGAGTGGACCCGTCCCGAGTACCTCCCGTCGCTGCGGCTGATGTTCGAGGTCTACGGCCAAGCGCTGCTCCACCCCACGCGCTACGAGCGCTTCTTCGACGACGTGGTCGGCGGGTGGCTGCGGTTCTTCACGCGCGTGGCCGAGGCCGCGGGCTGCCCGCCCGACGAGCTGGAGGAGACCGGCACCACGCTGTTCGCTGTCATGCGCGGCCTGCAGCTCGACCTCGTCGCAACCAACGACACCGCGCGGACCGACGGCGCGCTGCGGCTCATCACCGCCGAGGTCTCGCGCCGCCAGGCGCTGTGGGCCACGGGCGCCAAGGCGATCCCCACTTAGGACCGGAACTGACCTACTTCGGCGAGACGGGTGACCCGGCCTACTACGTCCAGCTGATGGGCGCCGTCGCCGCCTAGGGCTGCGCGGCTGCCGTCGACGACGCCGCCGCAAACTGCTCAGCCACGCGCGGCTTCACCACGGTGCCGAGCAGCTCGATGCTGCGCAGCATCGTGTCGTGGCCGAGGATCTCGTTGGTCATCTGCAGCGTGATGCGGTCGATGCCGCCGAGCGCCTCAGAGGTCGCGACGATCTTGGCTGCCACGGTGTCGGCGTCGCCGATGAACAGCGCGCCGTGCGGGCCGCGGGTGGCGTCGTAGCTGGCCCGCGTCGGCGGCGGGAAGCCGCGCTCGCGGCCGATCCGGCCGAACATCTGCTCGTAGCCCGGATAGAAGGCGTCGGCCGCCTCGTCGGTCGAGTCCGCCACCAGCCCCGGCGCGTGGACGGAGACCCGCAGCACTTCGGGGTCGTGGCCGGCTTTCCGTCCCGCCTCGCGATACAGGTCGACGAGCGGCCGGAAGCGCCGCGGTTCGCCGCCGATGATCGCGACCATCAACGGCAGGCCGAGCGTGCCCGCGCGGACGAACGACTCCGGGCTGCCGCCCACGCCGAGCCAGATCGGCAACTGCTCCTGCAGCGGCCGCGGGTACACGCCCTCGCCGCGCAGCTCGGGGCGGTGTCGGCCGGCCCAGTAGACGCTGTCGTGGTTGCGGATCTTCAGGAGCAGATCGAGCTTCTCGGCGAACAGGTCGTCGTAGTCCTGGAGCTTCAGGCCGAACAGCGGGAACGCCTCGGTGAACGAGCCACGGCCGACGACCATCTCGGTGCGGCCGCCGCTGACGAGGTCGAG
This sequence comes from Actinomycetes bacterium, assembly GCA_023429855.1. GTDB lineage: Bacteria > Actinomycetota > Thermoleophilia > Solirubrobacterales > Solirubrobacteraceae > JAGIBJ01. The sequence goes on along the minus strand of JAEZDB010000195.1, from coordinate 5,102 downwards.
CGTCGCGAACTCCTGAAACACGCGCACCGGGTCGGCAGCGCTGAGCACGGTGACGGCGCTGTTGAGGCGGATCTTGCTCGTGCGCGCCGCAGCGGCCGAGAGGAGCACCGGCGGCGCCGAGTCGAGGAACTCCTTGCGGTGGTGCTCGCCGATGCCGAACGTGTCGACGCCGGAGCGGTCGGCCTGCTCGACCTCTTCGAGCAGGTGCGCGATCCGCTCGGCCGGCGCGAGCGTGCGGCCCGTTGCCGGGTCCGTCACCGAGGAGACGAAGCTGTCGATTCCGATTTGCATGCCCACGACTCTAGCGCCAAGCGGACCGCGGTCCGCTTAGCGAGGCGCAGGGGCCTACGCCAGCTCGGCGACCGCTGCCGCGACTTCGTCGATCTGATCGTCGGTGATGGCCGCCGAGATCGGGAGGGCCAGGTGCTGGGCCGCAAGCTGCGCCGTGGCAGGCAGGTCGACGGCGGGCGTCCACGCCGACATCGCCGGCTGGCGGTGGATCGGCTCGCGGTAGTAGGCGCGCGCCTCGATCCCGCGTTCTTGCAGGCCCGTCGCGAGGCGGTCGGCCTCGGGGTGCGTTACGACCCAGAGGTTCCAGGCCGGCACGGTGCCGGGACCGTCGTGCGGCATCCCGACCGCGCCCGCAAGCGCGCTGTGGCGGTAGCGCTCGGCCGCCGCGCGGCGGTGGGCGACCCAGGCCGGCAGGTGCGGCAGCAGCACCCCGAGGATCGCCGCTTGGATCGCATCGAGGCGGCTGTTGTAGCCGACCTCCAAGTAGGTGTCTTTTGCTCGGGAGCCGTGCAAACGCAGCAGGCGCGCCTGGTCGGCGACCATGTCGTCGTCGGTCACGATCGCGCCGCCGTCGCCGAAGCCGCCGAGGTTCTTCGACGGGTAGAACGAGAAGGTGCCCGCGCGGCCGAGGGTGCCTGCGGCGGCGCGGAGGCCGTCTTCGCGGACGCCGAGCGCGCCGGTGGCCTGGGCCGTGTCTTCGAGGACGGGCACCCCGAGCGCCTCGATCTCGGCGACGGGCGCCACGTTGCCGAACAGGTGGACGACGAGGACCGCCTTCGTGTTGGGTGTGAGCGCCGCCTTGACGGTCTCGGCGGTGACGCAGCGCGTGTGCGGGTCGACGTCGCAGAAGACCGGAGTGGCGCCGGTCGGCGGGATCGCCTCTGCGCTGGCGAAGAACGTGAACGACGGGACGACGACCTCGTCGCCCGGCCCGACGCCCATTGCACGCAGCGCGATGGTGATCGCCTCGGTGCCGTTGGCCACGCCCACGACGTGCTTGACGCCGAGGGAGGCGGCGAACGCCTCTTCGAAGGCCGCGACCTCCGGACCGAGGATGAAGGCGCCGGAGTCCAGGACGCGTGCAACGGCCTCGTCGATCTCGGCCCGCAGCGGAAGCACCGGGGTGCGCGGGTCGAACGCGGGAATCGTCATGCCCGGCACCCTATTCGGCAAGCCGCATTGCGCGTTGTACCGCTGGACAGGTGGAAGGTAAGAAGGCGTTTCGATGTCCTGACCGGCCGACCCGGCAGGATGTGGACGTAACGAGGCGTCTGCGACGAGCGCAGCGAGCCGCGACACACCCACAGGTATGCCCAGCCACTTCTCCTCCCGTACGTTCGATCGGTTCCTGATGAACCAGGAGGGCGGCCTCCCGGGGATTCCGGGCAGCGGCCCGCAACAGCCTGGGCCGCCCAGCTTCGAGAAGCAGCCGGCTCCGGCGCCGCTTCCGGGGGCCCAGCCGCTCCCGGGCAGCCAGCTTCCGGGCACTCCGCCGCCGCCCGCCGGCGGTCCGGTGTTCCAGCAGCAGGTCCCGCCGCCGCCCGCCGGCGGGGGCACCTTCGAGCTGTCGGGCTGGTGGCGCCGCGTCGGCGCGACCATCATCGACTCGCTCATCCTGTCGATCCCGTTCTTCATCATCTTCGTGGCGATCTTCGGCCTCTCGATCAACGGCGACGGCGACGCGAGCGGCGGCGGCATCGCCGCCCTGGTCCTCACGACGCTCGCCTGGGTCTGCCTGACGCTGCTCTACGCCCCGTTCTTCATGTCGAAGTGGAACGGCGCGACGATCGGCAAGAAGGCGACCGGCATCCGCGTCGTGCGGACCGACGGCGCCCCGATCTCCTTCGGCTTCGCCGCGGTCCGCGAAGTCGCCGTCAAGGGTCTGCTGATCGGCCTGGTCAGCAACCTCACGCTCGGCCTTGGCGGCCTGCTCAACTACCTGTGGCCGCTGTGGGACAGCGAGCACCGCGCCCTGCACGACATGATCGTGAAGACGCGCGTCGTGCGTGACTGACGCCACCCCGCCTCTGTCGGTGCAACAGCCGGCCGCGGAGCTTCCGCGGCCGGTGTACCTGCTCGCGTCGTTCGGGCAGCGCCTGCAGGCGCGCGCGATCGACACCCTGATCCTGCTCGTCCCCACCTTCGCGGTGTGGGCGGTGCTGCTCCCGCCGCTCGTCCACGACGTGACGAACGACCAGCGGCTCGCCGACGAGATCGACGCGTGGGATCCCGAGACGGGCGAGGGCCCGATCGGCCGCCTCGTCTACTGGCTGATCATCTTCACGCTCGTGCTCTGGCTGTCGCTGACGCTGATCCGGGCCGTCTATGAGGCAGCGTTCGAGGGCCGCACCGCCGGGCAGACGCCCGGCCGCCGCGCCGTCGGGATCCGCGTGATGCGGGTCGACGGCCAGCCCTACGGCTTCTGGTGGGCGCTCTACCGCACGCTGGTCATCCGCGACGGCCTGTTCGGGCTCTTGGCGATCGTCTCGGGCGGCACGACCTGGCTGCTGCAGTACCTGTGGCCGCTGTGGGACGCCCAGCGCCGGGCGCTGCACGACGTAGTCGCACGCTCGCGCGTCGTCCAGGATGCTGAAGAGCAATGAGCGACGACCCACAGGACGACGACCGCGAACGCGAGTCGATCTGGCAGCCCCTCGATGGCTCGGCGCCGCAGCCGCGCGCGGCGGAGCCCAGCCCGCTGTCGTTTACGAAGCCCGAGCCCCGGCCGCTTGCGTTCCCCGCCCCTACGCCGGCGGCCCCGGCGGTCGACCCGAGCTCGGGCCGCGCCGTCTTCGTGCTGGGCGGCTGGTGGCAGCGCCTCGGTGCTTACGTGCTCGACAACCTGCTCTTCGGGTTCATCGTCCTGATGGTCACGCTGCCGGCCACCGTCGCGCTCGGGATGACGCTGGAAGAGGGCGTCGTGTTTCTCTCGGGCAACTTCGAGGTGCCGGAGACCGTCAGGCAGCCAGAGCTGGCATGGGCGGTGCTCGCGGCGCAGCTGCTGTCGCCGCCGCTGATCGCCGCGGCGTTCCTGGTGCGCTGGCAGGGGCAGACGCCCGGCAAGCGGGCGCTCGGGCTGCGCGTCGTGGGTGAGGACGGCGCGCCGCTCACGTTCGGGCGTGCCGTGCAGCGCGAGCTCGTGGCGAAAACCTTCCTCGTCGGCGTCGTGACGGTGCTGACCTTCGGCATCGGCTTTCTGGCGAACTACCTGTGGCCGCTGCGCGACCCTCAGAACCGCGCCGGGCACGACTTCTTCGCCAAGACCCGCGTGGTAACGGCGCCCGCGAGCTAACGCGCGCTGCGCCGGGCGCCGCCCCGCGCTAGCCGATGATCGACTGGCCGCGCACGGTGGCCGCGCCGACCTCGGCAGTGACGGACCCGATTACCGCGGTGCCGGGGTGGTGGGCGCCAAGGATCTCCGCGGCGCGCTCGGCCTGCTCCTCGGGGACGATCGCGACGAAGCCGCAGCCCATGTTGAAGACCTCCCACATCTCGCGCTCGGTCACGCTGCCGAGGCGCTGGACGAGCGGGAAGATGCCGGGCACCGGCAGGGGCGCGTCGATCGCGTAGCCGATGTTCTTGCCGAGGCGCAGCAGGTTGGCGACGCCACCGCCGGTGATGTGCGCCAGGCCGTGCACGTCGACCTCGGACTCGATCAAGGCGATCGCCGCGCGCACGTAGATCAAGGTCGGCTCCAGGAGCGCGTCGGCGACCGAGGCTCCGCCGAGCTCCTCGGGCGTGTCGTCGTAGGAGAGGCCGCCCTGCTCGAGGATCGCGCGGCGCGCGAGGGTGTAGCCGTTGGAGTGCAGGCCGCTCGACGGCACGCCGACGAGGGCGTTGCCGGGGGCGATGAGATCGCCGGTGATGATCTGGTCGAGGGCGACGGTGCCGACGGCGGCGCCACAGAGGTCGAATCCGCCGGGCGACGGGTGGCCGTTGATCAGCTCGGGCAGCACGGCGACTTCGCCGCCGGGGACCTCGATGTTGGCCTGGCGGGCGCCCTCGGCGATGCCAGCGGCGATCGCGCCGAGGCGCTCAGGGTCGCTCTGCTCGACGGCGATGTAGTCGACCATCGCGATCGGCTCCGCGCCCACGCAGACGAGGTCGTTCACGTTCATCGCGACGCAGTCGATGCCGACCGTCTCGATGCGGCCGGTCTGCTCGGCGACGACGAGCTTGGAGCCGACGCCGTCGGTCGCCATCGCGAGGCCGAGGCCCGGGGCGATCTTCAGGACGCTCGCGTAGTGCCCGGGCAGCGGCACGACGCGCGAGCCGCCGTCGGGCACGGCGCCCTTCAGCTGCCCAACGATCGCGGCCACGCCACGGTCAGCCTCGTCCGTGTCGACTCCAGCCGCTGCGTACGCCTCGCTCATGGGTCGGATTGTGAAGCATGCGCCGCGCTGGCGGCGCTGCCGCGGGCCGAACGCGCTCCGCCGCCGGCGCCGCGGAGTGGGACCACCCTGCCGGCCAGTGTCGTATCACGCCCTCCGCGGGGCGTAATTCCGGCTGCCGACGCGCCATTTCACACCCTCAAGAGACTGGGCGCGCGCGGCAAGCCACGCGATCCGCCACAGCCCCAGAAGGGCGTAGATCGGAGCGCCGCTGCGCCATTCCACACCCTCAACCGGGCGTAATTCGACACCGACTTTTCCCAAGTACCGGCGCCCCCGAGTCCGGCGGTGCCGCCTTGTCGCGGTGCCGCGGTGCCGTGTTGCGGAACCAAGGGCGTCGACGCTAGCGACGGCGGAGCGTGCCGGCTGCCAGCGTGAGGCGCCACGCGGCCCAGGCGGCCGCGGGCCACCGGGCGGTGC